>JAPLKB010000058.1:675-205097 GCA_026388275.1 Pseudomonadota bacterium | reverse complement strand
GTTATGGAACAAATCCCTTTCTGGTTAGAGGATTACAATGAATATCATCCCCATAAGGGATTGAAAATGAAATCACCGAGAGAGCACAGGAGAGCATTAGATAAGTTAGAAGAGTGTCCGGTTTAATAGGGGCAACTCCAGCCGTCTTCTATGATGACAAAGGAGAGATTGTCGTTAAGGTTCGAATAAAAAAACCGATAGATCAATGGTTGGAAGATATGAGAGGGAATTGATTATTGGGTTAACAGCTGAAGTTCATGCTGCATGGTTTCTGCCTGAAGCCAAATCTTTCTTCCCGAAAGTTATGCTTCGCGGTTTTTGCCTGAGGTACTGCTTTCTTACCGAAATGTGCACTGCGTGGCTTTTGGCTGTGGTACTGCTGCTTTCCTGTTATCAAGTTTTTACTGACTTGCCTCGATGTGCAAAGTTTCAAGTGGTAATAATTATTATCTGAGAGTGGACGGGCCATTGAATTCTAATACAATAAATGTCATCTCAATAACAGAATAGAATAAATATGCGTTGTCGGAAGAGGCGCGCAGGGAGGAAGGACGAGGAATTGCCTATTTATTGGACTCTCCTTCTGCCCCCTTGCTAATCCTTTAACTTATGATAATTTATTTCGGTTGTTTCAGCAGAATTTTAAGCTCCCCAAAATCATCTTCATATTTCTTTATCTGATCCATCAGGACTTGAGCAACCGCCTTACCATGCTGAGGACTCATCACAATACGCGCCTTAAACTCAACAGGAAGGTTCTTTTTCCCATTCTCCCCCTCAGTCATTTTCGAAAAATTAGCCTCACCTACTTCGATGGTCATATCCCACTGAGACATGACCACACGAATTTGATTACAGTAAATAGTGGGTATTGCATCCTTTTTCTCAACATCAATTGTAGTTATTTCGGATAATTGGTTAAGTTCCATAACATTCCTCCTTTTTGTTAGTTAGGTTCATAGCGGCGAAGCGGCAACATAACCGCACTCGGTTGACTGTGACACAGTAAGATAGCGTTCCATGAATTGCTGTGGTTTAATTCCAGAATCATAATAAGTGAGTTTACTTTCCTCGGTGATCCGCGCTTCCAACATTGCGCTTCCAATCAAATGGTTTGAAGGATTTTCTAATTTTCTCTCGCCTATGTTAGGCGTCGTCGATATGTTAGAGCAAATAGAATGATTTTTTATGGCTCCGGTACTATTTTGTTGAATCGCCCAGAAATCGCGTGGTTTCCCGTATTTTTCCCAACAAATTCGAAAAATGTCCGAATTAATAGGACCTTTTTTGTTCTCCGGATCTCCATCTTCATAAGCTACGATCGACGCCTTCATGCCAAGTGACCTAGTATATCTAATAATATTGCCAAGAGTGATATTTCCGGGATGATTAAATACCTGTGAGACGCGTCCCTTCGTTATATTTAGTCTCTCGGCCAGTTCATTTTGTGAAATCTTTAGGACTTCCATCTTTTCTTCTAACTGAGCAATAAGATCTGCTCCAATTCGAAAAACATAGTCTTCAATGCTCCGTTCCGTCCAATGAGTCTTCATGGCCTCTCCTTAAAATAATCGCTTATAGCCCGCTCAACAGGGGGCTTTCTGCTTATCTCATCTACCCTCTGTAAATTAGTTGGATCTGTCTTCCATTCTTTCTTGTATACATGGCTAACCAATATACAAGCTTGGTATCTCCGATTTGAAGCCTTTGGATTACATAAGAATCCATAAAACCGATGTGCCTTCTTCTTCTCTTCACATTTGAAAACAAAGCAATGAGTGTACTTGCCTCCAAACTCGGATTGGCTCCATCCATGGTACCACTTTTTATTTGGTTTTCTGCATTCCAGCCAATAATCAAATCTTGTTCTCAATGTTCTTTCTGCGTTCTCGCCCAGACCATCAAAGTTGGCCTTGGCTGTAATCCATTCATCCTCTGACACAAGAAATGCAATGTCTCGCATTGAATGATCTTCCGCTGTAGCTAACTCCAGTTTGTACGTATATGAAAATATCTGCGCACACACTTTATAGTTTAGTTAAACATAAACAATATGTCAAGCATATTTTTTTTACGCTCGTTGAAGACACTAGTGGTCTTGTTTTTTGCGCCCATGGTGTTCTTTATAATTGCAACATTTTTTTCCGTAATTCATGATCAAAACCAAAAGACCATATACTTGCTTCGTAGGTGCAAAGAAAAATTATCTAGTTAAGGTTAGAAGGCGCACATTTCAATCCGCATTCTTTGCCTCTGGGAAACCACGCAGTTGCTTCTTTGTACGTGCAGTTATTACATACAAGTTGGTGCAAACTCACTGAGCTGGGTACAGGTTTTTTTTTCACCACAGTAATGTTCCCCGCGCATGCAGTGCCCACAAACTTGTCGCGATAGCTTTATTTGTATTCATTTTTTCAATGCTCTTAACGAGATATTTCTGGTTTCGCAGAAGGATGCCCCTAATTGGCTCCCATTCCCGAACAAACGCACGCGTGAAAACAATGATTGGTTGAATCCATGGATCAAGGCCGGTTATCTCTTTAACGCGCTGTTTGAGCCATATAGTGTTACGGAGTGTCTGAGTAATGAAGTCCTTCTCCGGTATTTTCCCATCAATGAGCAGCGTTCCATTGCTAACTGTTACTTCTCCATAGTGGGACTTTGTTTCAATGATAAATAAACCGTATTCTCGACTCAGCACAATATGGTCGATATCGCCATATCCCGTGCCCACGTCATGAAACAGGGCATACTCTCCCTTAAGTTCATGAAGAACATTATCAATCGTTTCTTCAGCCCTGGCCCCGCGTTCCGCTTTTCTTTCCTTTCTGCGATATAACCTTTCCTTGGTATCAACATTATTCATGATGATCTTCATGATCACAACAATTACGATCAGACCCCCAGCACCGGCACTCGCAATAGCGGGAAGAAAAATCACACACACTAATACGCCGAGAATTCCTGCAAGCACAACATGTACTCTCTTTTTATATATGAGATCTTTTATCTTTCGAGCCGACTGTCCTGGTTTATTCCCTTGGTATGTCATTTTTCTTTCACCCTAAAGTCCACTTTTCAGAAGAATTTAAAGAGGGATGGGCATATCCTGTGATGTTCTTGGGAAATTCAACAATTCTTCCGTTATTCATCCGTTTATCCCCGTGTAGTAATATTCTGCTATCACACATAGACAATGTCAATTATATTTGTAGGACATAGTTTTTGACTTCTGCGCTTTATATACTTAATTACAAACGGCATTTATTGATCCGGCAAGAATTATTTATGCTTGCAAAATATTTGCAGAAGCTGGAAAATAAATAAGAAGGGTGAAGTTTCATACCGGAGAGGTAACTTTGTTAAAAGGTTGTGAACAGCAAAGAAGTGAGGATATGTTCAACATAATCGTTGAGAATTAAGGAGGTGGATTATGAAAAGGGGAATAATGTGTTTTGTGTTAGCACTATGCATTGCGTTATTCAGCTTTAGCATCAGTGCCTCCGAAGAGCTAACGCTGACATTTCAGCCAGTAGGCTCATCCGATCAAATTCCGGCGACGCTCATCAAACCTGTTGGCAAAGGTCCATTTCCTGCCGTAGTCATGATGCATGACTGTACTGGAACCGGACGTAATTCGAGCGGCGCCCCTTCACGCTGGGCAGAAGAACTCGTTTCACAAGGTTACGTTGTACTGATTCCTGATAGTTTCACACCAAGAGGCTTCCCGGATGGGGTTTGTACTGAACCGCGCAACAAATCGGCTGCTGTCAGCGGATATATTCGTGCGCGTGATGCTTACGGCGCCCTTGTCGTCCTTCGCCAGCTGCCCTATGTCGATGGTAAACGTGTCGGAATTATGGGTGGATCACATGGGGGCTGGACTACACTTGCAGCAATGGCCGCGTCTGTGAATGAAGGGGACCCGCTGGCAGATGCCAAACGTAATGGATTTGTAGCTGCAGTTTCTCTTTATCCGAACTGTGGAATGCGTTTCGGAGAATGGTCAACCGTCCGGCAAAATAAAGACTTTGGTCCAGTCGTGAGTCATTCCGGTGTATATAAGCCTATTGGACCGGTTCTCATCCTCGTAGGCGAAAATGATGACTGGAATCCGGCTGAAGAATGCCGTCAGTTGGTCGAAGTGAGCCGCAAAGAAGGCTTTCCGATGAGTATTATAATTTATCCCGGTGCATTCCATTCCTTTGACAGTGATAGCCGTGTCAAGTATAGCCCTTATCGTTCGTCCATTAGTTCACAAACCGGGAAAGGTGCTACCACTGGCGGCGATCCCACTGCGTGGTCAGATGCAAAGAAACAGGTTGCTTCATTTTTCGCCCAACATTTAAAACAATAGCGGTTATAGTTTGTAGTGGTGTGGACATGGGGATTGCCGGTGATCTATGAGGAAGGTTAAAACATCCGATGAACTCCGTCCTGAGTATAAACGGGAAGACCTTGGCGTGGGAGTCCGCGGCAAGTATTCTGAAGAGTACTGCAAAGGCACCAATCTCATACTCTTGAGCCCTGATGTGGCAAAAGTATTCCCTACCGAACAAAGCCGTCAATGAGGCTCTCATGTCTCTGATTAGCTTAGCCGAGAAATCAACGGGCCGAACAAGCCGTTCCACCGGATCGCCCAAAAAACGGGCTTCCCGGTGAACTCACCGGAATAGTGGGATTGTCAACAGTTGAATGATAAATTGATAAGAAGGTTTAGTAAAGATAAGCCCTTACAAGTCATAATAAGGGGGAGGTAACAGGAAGTATGGGAAATGAAGAAATCCTTCTTCATTTCCGCCTGATTCACATAAACGTGTATGTGAATCAGGCTTGGGTGGTCAGCGGCATGGCAGGGATGTTTCAGATTCGGATGGGCTGAGAGACTTGCAGGCCGTAATCGTACTGAATGTACGATGCAGGATCGCAAGTCGAAGCAGAGCGCCGAAGATGAATATCCCAATCATGCCGCTGACCGACCAGGAGAAAAGAACTAATAAATACTCAAGAAACAAAACAATATGATGATAACTTTATACAAAACCCTTCATTAGAAGAGGAGGACAAGAATGAAAAAGAAAACCAACAAAGATAATTCTATTGCATGGCTCAAGCAGGGAACAGAATATCAGGGAATTGGCGATCTGGAAGGTGCAATTGATGCATATACTAAGGCGATACGGTTTGACTCTGCTCAGGCAGGCCTCTACGTCCTGAGGGCCTACGTTTACGTAAATACAGGTCGCAACGAACAGGCAATGAGAGACGTTAACAAAGCTATCATGCTGGACCCGAAAATGCCGGAGCCATATTTTATTCGCGCAACTCTAAAAGCAGATGATAAGAAATATGATGAGGCCATTTCAGACCTTAGCAAAGCCCTGAAGCTTGACCCGGGATATGCAGAAGTCTACTGTGTGAGGGCAGCGATATATGAACTGAAAGGGGAAGGAACGCTTGCCATGATGGATTATCAGATGGCTGCCAAGCTGGGGAATAAGAAGACACAGGAGTTTCTAAAAAGTGAAGGAATCGGGTGGTCGACAGGCGGCACTGAGAGCGGTTCTGCAAGCAAGAACTGAACGTATGATGTTTTGCTGCATTCTGTCAGTTTGGCGGTTAGTAAGCCCCCGGCAGAGCCAGGGGCTTACTAACTTAGTTATTGTGAATGCATGGCACACCTATATTGTAAATTGCCTAGTGGGGGGGGTGGGGGTTTCGGCAAATTGAATGGTGTACCATGCATGGGGTAGGAATGGATTTGAAAACGTTTCAACAAATGCAGAGTTTCTTCTCATCGTTCTAACCTGTTTTGGTTTTGATTCAACAGCAAATTATTTAACACAGGTATAAGTTCATCATATAATTCCCGTTTTGCAACATATGCGCTTGCACCTGCTTTTTCCGCAGCTTCCCGGTATGCGCCATTCTCGTGAATAGTCAGCATTACCACATCAGTAAAAGGTCTTATCGCCTTTATATCGGATGTGGCATCAATCCCGCTAATATCCGGAAGGTTTACATCCATAATTACAAGGCGCGGTGACACATTTCTGCAAAAACTAATGGCTTCCATGGCGTTTGAAGCCAAAACAAATTCGAATTGAGAAAATTCTTCCTCAAGCCATTCTTTAATCATCCTGCTCATATTCAAATGGTCTTCAACAATTAGAATTGTCATTTCACATGGCTCCATAATAATTATCATTTAATATAAAAATAATTTATTTTTCTGTCTGTAAGGAAAGTTTGATAAATATGATAGGGAGTATATGATAAATTATTTTGAAATTTACCGTCTTTATTCCAACGGGATTAAACCATGTTTCAAAGCAATTTTGATGAGCCCTGTAATATCGCTGACATTTAGTTTCTGCATTAAACGGCTTCTGTATGTTTCAACTGTTTTAGGAGAAAGAAAAATAATATTTGCAATCTCCACACTTGATTTACCCTCCGCAACGAGCTGCATAATTTCCTTTTCTCTCGAGCTTAGTCTTGACAAGGGATTGCCAAGATCATCATCTCTATATTTCAACATGTAATTGTCTATGAGATCATCAGATATTTTCAGGCTCAGGTACCGGCTGCCGCCATATACAGTCCGTACAGCTTGAATTATTTCCTTGCCTGCTGATTCCTTCAGAAGATAACCGCGGGCACCTGCCTTCAAGGCACGTAAAATATGTTCAGAAGCAGCGTGCATTGAAAGTATGATAACCCTGGCTGACGGGTACGCCTCCAATATCCGATAAGTTGCATCAATGCCGTTGAGTTCCGGCATGGAAATATCCATTATTATAACATCCGGATGGAGTTTTGTTGTCTGCTTCACGGCATCACGTCCGTCTGCAGCATCACCGATTACTTTAATATCCTCCTGAGATTCAAGAAGGAGTTTAAGACCTTCACGCAACACAGCATGATCATCAGCTAAAAAAACAGTGATGCTCATAATGCCGCCTCCACAGTCACCTTTGTACCTTTTCCTGGGCTGCTTTCAATATGGCAGCTCCCTCCTACAGACATAGCGCGCTCCATTATATTTGTAAGACCCCATTTATCAAGCCTTTTAGTATCGGTTATATTATCAGTTTTGAAGCCTATACCATCATCTTTAATGGTCAGCTTTACATGGTCTGCATGTTTTGTCAAAGAAACGATTATTTTATTTGCCCGGGCATGTTTTGCCACATTATTAAGCGCCTCTTGAACAATACGAAACAATGCCCCTTCTATGTACATGTTTAACTTAGGAAATGCTTCATCGCATTCAAGCACAACATCTATGTTTGTCCTCAAGGAGAATTGCTCTCCAAAAGATCGTATCGCAGCAAATAAACCATAATCATCAAGAACGGGCGGTCTCAGTTGGGATATAACGCTACGGATATTTTCCGTTGTTTCCTCAACCATTGCAAGGGCATCATCGATACGCAAGCTGACAGCATCGGACAAATCCTGGGGGAGCTTGGATTTAAGAATATTCAGGCTTATTCCGAGAGCAGTGAGATTCTGGCCGACAGTATCATGTAATTCTCTTGATATACGACGTCTCTCAACATCCTCAGTTTCCACGAGTTTTTTACTGACCTCAATTAGTTGTTCGTTAGTTGATTTTAATTCATTTGTCCTTTCTTCGACAAGATTTTTAAGTTCCTCCTGATGATGTTTCAGCGCTGTTTCACTTATTTGAAAATTTCTCAAAAGTAAACGGTATGGCTTCTCAAGACCAATCTCTATCACAGCCCTGTACATAAAATAGAAAGAAACGACCTTTAAAAGATGGCCTGCAATGTTTGAAAGGCCATAAACATCCATATAAAAGGTAAAGCACAGTTCAGAGGCTATGGTAAGGAATATTGAACAGATAATAAGAGAAAATACGTTGTCATCGAATTTGTCACTGTGTCTATAAAGGATAAAGATTGAGGATGCAAGGATTGCCGAGATAACATACTCGCTGATGATCTTAAACCTGGTCAGCCCCTCATCCTCAATAAAACAATCAGGGAATATCCTGAAATAAAATATAGATGACAGTACACAAATAGTTATAAAAAAATAAACGGTAAATACTATACGCGGTTTCAACCTCTTCTGGAAAAATAACGGCGCAATAAAAAGAGAGATGCTCTCCATGAATCTGCCTGCTATCCACAATTGGGATGCAAGATCCGTATCAAATTCTTTGAATATGTTCATACCCTTGTATGCAAGGATATGAAAGAAGTCAATCCATCCTACAAAAAAATAGGCAATCCCGATAAAAACAATAAAGTTATTGGGTATAAGCCAGCGTGAATTCCAGGCAACCATAAATACACCGAAGGCGATGATGATGGAAAATATTTCCGCCATGCTGTGAAAGAGAACATAGCTGTATAGTTTGGCGAGATACAGCCCTGCAAATATCAGCAGCCAGAACAACGCCGCAAATATCTTATTAAAATCTAACCCTGTTGTAATTGGCGAACGAAGGCTATTCATACCCCCCTGTACCTTTCAGCTTTCATTATCCGTATATAAAATTATATGTATGAAATAATCTACAATAAATTTTTAATGCTATCAATCATTTAATTTTACCTGAATGTGTATTGTATAAAAAGACCATTTTTTTGCATTTTAGTCTTTCTATTGACTAATTCCAATTCTAAATCAAGGATGCAATGACTTACCCCGCTTCAGCTTGCGGGGCAATCAAGGCGGCAAGGGAACACCCGCAAGCGGGTACCCGGACGTAGGCGTACGGTAATAGTACGTCGGAGGAGCAGATGACGAAGCCAACGATTATAGCGCCTTGATTTATAATTGGAATAAATTAAAATCATCGGGAAAAGTGCTGCTTTGACATCACTTCGCATTTTTTTTAGCGATTCATGTCAATGTTATGCTTTAATCAAATCTATCATTGTTTTTAAATTTCTTATTTGATTATCGTTAAATGTTTGGTCCCGGTAGAATAGTTTTTCAAACTCTGCTACAAACATCAGAGAGTGCCTTCTTATTTTATCATCCTGAATTTCTAAAACAAACTCCTCAAGACCCTGCGATTTCTTTTTCTTATATCCCTGTCTTTCCATTTTGTTTAAAAATGCTGAAAGCAGCTTTTTCTCGCCGGTCTCTCTCCTGATGACTTTTGTTGCAATAAAGCTCGCCATTAAAACTGCCGCTGTTATAAAAAAGAGGACAATCCCGTATTTAACTGTATTTTTCATATTCAATGCCAGCGCTATTGAGGGTTTTTTAAAAGTTGTTTTCAATGAATTCAATATATTTAATTGTTTTTGAAAGTCATAGTTTATAACAAAGGCAAGCCAGTAATAATTTATTGTATCCATGAGCAGGTTCAGCCTGAACAATAAATTGCCCCTCAAGGGGAATGAAAACAATTCCATTCCTGCCGGTGTGGGGTCTATCCGCACCCAACCTTTATTTTTTACATATGCTTCTACCCACACATGAGCATTTTTTTGCGGCACCAGATAATACCCCCCCATGTCATTATAATATCCGCCTTTGTACCCGCCAATCAGCCTGGATGGGATACCGGCAATCCTCAACATAACCGCATAGGCTGACGCAAAATATTCACAATTGCCGTGCTTGATGTCAAAGAGGAAATCTTCAAGCGGTGTTTTGGAAAGCGGTAGATTTTCAAGAGAGTATTTGTATGATCCATTGTTTAAAAATTCATATATTTTTTTTATATCTTCTTCCTTCTCGCTGCCTGGAGCTAAACTACGAACCAAATCCGTTATCTTTAAAGATATATCTTCAGGCACCTGAAGATATATCTTTTCATCAATTATATCATCGCTGATTGTATCGGAAATAATAGAAACCGCATCGTATCGTGTTCTTTTTTCTATAAACCCTAATGAAGTATATGTAAAATCAGTATTTTTTTTCGCATTTTTCAAGGATATAGAAACAGGCTTGTCCAAGGCAAAAAGATATATATTTTCATAAGGTTCAAGATAGACGGTCTGGCTAATCGTTTTACCTTTTATATTGACTGGTTTTGCCGTGGACACTAAATGCTTACGCAAACTCTTCCATGAAATACCGTTAAAATTGTCCATCACAACTCCGCGCCAGTATAATGAATTGTCATCAATTTTTTCCATGTTTATTCTCAGTATTACGCTTGAATCCTCCTGGATGCTTGAAACAGCACCGAGTTTAACATTGTCAGTAAAACCTGTCTTTGCCTTATCTGCCCTATTAAGAAAATTAAAAATCGGATAATCTGTGCGTGGCAATATCACAAACATAACGACAGTGAGCGGAATGGCAAGCAGGGGTATGTACATGGATCTCAGAACTATCTTCATTACCATCTGTCTCGACAGTTCCAAATTGGGGTCCTGAGAGTAATATGTAAGTAAAACAACTGAAATAGTTAAGAGAATTACAAGTATAAAAAGATATGCAACAAAAACTATATCAAGCGAAAGCAGTCCGAGACCTGCAAGTAAAAAAAGTGTGATTGCATATATCTGCATGTAATCCCTGAATTTTTTATCTTCAAGGAGCTTTATTGAAAGAAGTATCAGGAGCGCCTCAATTATCTGCACAACAAGATCGCTGACATTAAACCTGTAGAAAGACAAGATGATTACTGCTATTGAAAAGATATTCAATATCAATCTGGGAAAATAGAATCTCCTGTTATACTCAAAATACAACGATAGTAAGAATAATGCTGAAAAAGTAGCAGAAAAAAAGATATTGACATGATTAAAAATAGCAATAAAACCGATAATACTTGTCAGGTATGTAATTGCCTTTACAATGGTCTCAATATTAATCTTTTGATCTCTGTTCCTAAACCATCCAATATCCATTAGTCACCATTTGCAGACTTATAGAGCGCCAGTTCTCTTAACATGTTAATTCTATGTATTTGTGAAACCCCTGGTTCGTACAACCTGTTGTTTATCTTCAACCCGATAGGCATATTTTTTTTCAGGACCTGAAGAAGAGAGAAAGAAATACAGGAGAGTTTCTCTTCCATGTCTTTTATCAACACTTTGTCAAAATTTATTATAATAGGCTGATAGGCAAGGGTTGAAAGCTCCTTTGTCTTAAGTTTCCCGGTTTTAGCGGTTGCCTTCCAATTGATGTACTTCAACGGATCGCCATAAACATATTCCCGTATGGAAACAATATCCGATTCATACCCTATTCTGTCAGTAATACTTTCGCCCTTCATTCTTCTTCCTTTTTCGTAAATACTCAGCAGGTCACATTTTTTTAGTTCAGGGAATACGATAAAACGAAATGTATTTTTAAGGGACTTGTACCTTGTAAAAAAATTAAAAGGGAATACAGAGCTGATATAAATGTTGCTGATCTCATATTCACCCCTTTTTCCAAAATTAACATCAACATATCTTATTAATTCACCCTTTACGTCCAGGAAGGGGAAGAAAATGGAATAATCTTGTACCTGCACCCTTAAAAGAAAAACGGGCAGCAGCCTTTTTTTATTTCTTAACGTAATTTTCAATGGAAATTTTACATTTGCATATATTTCCAAAGGAAATTCAACTTCTACGGTAATTTTAGATAAATTGTTTTTGCCGAAAAACCCTGAAATGCCCATAAAGCTTAAAAGAGCAGCAACAATAAGGTACATAAGGTTGTTGCCGGTATTTACTGCAGAGACACCAAGGAATATCGTCAGTAGAATATAGAGAAAACCTGCCTTGGTAATCTTTATTATGCCGGGGTAGGTATTTTTTCTATTAAGGATTTTATAATCTCCTTCTTATCAAGTGTTTCGTATTCTTCTTTGAATAATACCCTGTGCGGTATCGTATATTCCGACAATTCTTTAACATCCTCAGGTATTACAAAATCCCTTCCGTGAAAATATGCATTTGCCTTTGCAGTATTAATCAATGTTAAAGCGCCCCGCGTTGACAACCCTGAAGCAAGATAACCGTTTCCCCTTGTTGCGTCAATAACAGCAAGTGTGTAATCAAGTATTTTATCGGAAATATATGTGTTGTTTTCAATGCCTGCCTGGAGCTGCACCACTTCTTCTTTGTTCATCACCGGCACAATATTATAAATCTCCTCTCTCCTGCTCCCTACCTTCAATATCTCCTTCTCCGCATCGCGAGATGGGTACCCGATGCTGATTTTCATCGTAAACCTGTCAAGTTGCGATTCCGGCAATGGAAATGTCCCGAACTGCTCAACAGGATTCTGCGTTGCTATAACTGAAAACAATCTCGGCAGTTTGTAAGTTTTGCCTTCTATTGTAACCTGTTTTTCGCCCATTGCCTCTAAAAGCGCGCTCTGCGTTTTCGGGGTTGCTCTGTTGATTTCATCACATAACACAATATTGTTAAAAATCGGGCCGGGATGGAACTCAAATTCGCCGGTGCTTTTATTATAAATAGATAACCCTGTAATATCAGTTGGTAAAAGATCACTTGTGCATTGAATTCTGCCGAAAGTCAGACCCAGTGATTTGGCAATACCGATAGCAAGGGTTGTTTTTCCCAGTCCCGGCAAATCCTCTATCAGCAGATGTCCTCTTGAAAGAAAGGATATAAGTGATAACCGTAGCGGCTTATCTTTCCCATGCAAATAACTTGAAAGTGATTTGATAATATGTTTGATCCTGTTGTCATCTATCTCCATTTCGCACCGTCCTTTCGATCGATATTGTACCATATTTTTGTTCTCATATTTACCTTTAACTGAATGGCATGGAAAGACAGTTCATTATAAATAAAAAACTTGACAACCTCTATTTAACATACTACTATAAATACATAGTAACATACTACTATGATTATATATTTGAATACTATGCAAAAAGGAGATTTCAAATGGATCCAGTAAAGGGTCAAAAAAATATCGTCAAAACAACTTCAATGGATATTGAAGAGAGTGAAGACTTACGGTCATTGCCTCCTTTAACTGAACGGCAGACAGAGTGTCTTGTTTATATATACAATTACTTTATAGAACACAGGTATTATCCTACACAAAGAGAAATTGTGCAAAAAATGAACTTGAAGACAAACAGCGCTGCTACTTTTGTAGAACCCCTCCGCAAAAAAGGGTATCTGAAAAAAGAACCCGGTAAACGGAGGAATATCGATCTTACTCGTATGGCAATAGAGAAACTTAAATTCATAGGGATGGTCTAAAAATATATGGATATTCTCGGTATAGATATCGGGACAGTAAGTGTAAAGTATATTCGATGGCAAGGTAAAAAGGATAAAGGAAATCTTGTTTCAAAAGGCAATTATATCTATCAGGGTGATTTCAACGATCTTGCTGCAATACTTTCCGATATAAAAACAAAGGAGGGTATCAATATAGAAATAGCGCTGAGCATAACCTCTCAGGAAATTCTGAAGAAGACATTTACAATTCCTATCCTGCCGAAAGAGGAAATAAAGGAAGCCATTAACTGGTCTGCCTCAAAAATTGTTTCAATGCCTCTTGAAGAAATGGTTTACGAATATGTAATGCTTGGCGAGACAGATGAAAGGGGAATAAGAAAAGAAGAAGTTATGTTTGCAGGAATTCAAAGGGATTATGTGAATAATATATTGTCATTATTTGATAATACCGGGTTTAAAGACGTTGTCCTTGTAACAGACATAGGCTTTACATATACTCCTGTCGTAGAAGACAGAACTGATGGCTCTATTGTAGTGGTTGATATAGGAGGAAGACAAACTGGTATATATATATTTTACAAAAAGAAACTCAGGTTTGTAAGAGAGATTATGACAGCATCAGAGAGTTTTACTGATGTTTTAATTAGCGGACTCGGACTCACCTATGATGAAGCGGAAGAATATAAACGGGAAAAAGGATTTGACGACAGGTCAAGCGAGATTTTAAATCTGCCCTTTGAGAGACTTATGGGGGAGATACAGAGAACATTCAGCGTGTATAATCAAAAAAGCCCGGATACGCCTATTGTAAAAGTTTATTTGGCCGGCAGAGGCTCATCTATTCCTAACATTGCAGATAAATTAAGGAACTCCCTTGCTGAAGAAATTGGATACCTCGATATGCCGGCAAACATTGAAAATGATTATTTACCGGCATATGTACTATGCACCCGGAAAGAACTGCTTGTTAATCTTCTACCACCTGAGATTAAGATACGGGAAAAAGAAACAATCTATAAAAAATGGATAATGATAGGAACAATAGGCGTTCTGGCATTGCTCATAATCCTTTCTTTAAATGTCTGGAGCAACTATAGCAAGCCTGGATTAGCTATTGGTTCAAAAAAAACAAGCATTATAAATAAAAAAGAACAACTAAAACAAATTGGCGGCGCTGTCTCTCCTTCCAGGTACAATGAGCTTGTACCCTTGCTGAATGAAACACAAAGAAAAGACAACACCTTTATTTTATTAATGAAGTATTTATCATCTCATCTGCCAAAGGATGTATTTTTAAAGGAAATAGGATTTACCAGAGAAAGAAAAATTGTGATGCCGCCTAAGGATACTCAAAAAGATGCATCGTCTCAGGAAGCTATAAATTCAAAAGACGTCCTGAAAGAAACGGTAAAAGAAGATACTGCAAAAGATCTTGCGCAGGCCGCTACACTGACATTCGGAAATCATTATATTGTAGAAATAAAAGGGTATATCTATGGCGAAGTGGAGATGTTTGAACCAATGCTGTTGAGTTTTATCATCATGCTTGACAAATCCGGATTTATTCAAAATATAAAGGTATCGAGCAAAGAGTTAAAAGAAATAAGGAACATAAAAGTAATGGAGTTCGTTATTGCCGGAAGGTGTGCTGCTTATGAAATTTAAACCCTTATATATATGGCTTGCAGCGCCTGTAATCGTTGTCATTGTATGGACACTGGCATTTTATATGCCTTTATTATCTAAGACCAAAATAAAAAACCAGGAACTTTCCAAGTTGAAAATGGAAGAACAAGGGATAAATAATGATATCAGCAACATGCTTCAGATCAAGGATAAAGGCATTAAAATAGAGCACCTATTAAAAACATCTCAGGCAATAATTCCTGTTCTTGACGAATTTCCCGGAGTTATGAAAGATATAGTAATGACGGCAAAAAAAAGCGGCTTACTTATTACAGATTTTAATAGTTCACTCAGTTCAATTGATAAAAAGAGAACATCTACGTTGATATACCCTACAATTGAAATCGGATTAAAGGGAAGGTTTTTAGAAATGGGAAAATTCCTGGAGGAACTGGAGAACCATAACTCTTTTAAAGGAATTTTGAATGCAAGGCTGTCCTATGATGAAAAGGAATACCCTGTTTTAGCTGGAATATTTGTGATAGAATTCAAAGCATGGAAGGAAAAACAGATACTTGAAAGTAAGTAAACCCATTATAATTGCCCTCATACTTACCATAGTATTTTCGGCATATATGCTTTTTTTTACAGGGAAAAAGAAGCTGCCGTCCAAAACAACCCTCCCTGCAGATACTGCCGCGACAACTCCTCAGTCTTCGTCACAATTTTCCGCAATCCCTGTTGAGCTGTTTGAAAGACCTAAACAGCAAATTGCAAAAACTAATTTCATATGGGACAGAGACCCTTTTCAACTGCCAAAATCGGTAGATGAAAAACGCGTTGAGCAACCCAGAATAGGGCTTAAACTGCTTGCTATACTTGAAAGTAATAAAGGAAGGCTTGCAATCATCGGCAATGACATTGTAGAAAAAGGTGATTTTATAGGAGACGAAAAAGTTCAGGAAATATGGAAAGACAGGGTTATTCTTGTTCGTAAGGGCAACAGGAGGGTGATTCCTGTGGCAAGCATTGTTGGCGAAGCATCTTCAAAAGAACCCTCAATAGAGGTGCAAAAATGAGAATGCGTTTTTTTTACTTTGCAGCATTTTTTCTACTTTTTTCATCATGTTCTTCTGTCGAGTCTGTTAAGGAAAAGCCCAAAATTGTCCAACCCGTTGATATTGGAAGCCCTGTAATGCCTCAAATGGAAAAGGTAAAAAAAATAGAAATTGAAGGACCGAAAGAGGTCTTTTCATTTTCATTGAGAGAAGCTGATATAAAAGATGTACTGAGAGCTATTTCCAAACAGACCAATTATAACGTTATTATTGAACCTGACGTAAAGGGTGCATGTACTGTAGATTTAAAAAATGTAACACTTAACAAAGCACTCGAATATATACTTGAGCCCCTCAATTATTCATTTAAAATTGAGGATAAAAGCGTTTATGTTTCAAAACCGAAGATTGAAACACGTATTTTTACACTTAATTATATTACATTAAATAAAACAGGAATTGGCATCATAAGCGGAGCAACCTCAACCGGAAGGAACACAGCACAAACACAAACTTCCAGCACAGTCACCGGCAGCACGACAGGAGCCGTACCTGGCGGCACAGGTGCAACAACAGCAACCGGCGGCGGTCAGGCAAATATTGTAGTATCAACGGGTACGGAAACTGATTTATGGAGAGATATAGAAAACAATATAAAAACTTTCCTTTCTCCCCAGGGAAAATTTATCTTAAACAGGCAGGCTTCGGTAATCATGGTTATGGATTACCCGAAAAATTTAAAACATATTGCACTTTTCCTTGAAACGGTTGAGGGAACCGTTCAAAGACAGGTAATGATAGAAGCCAAGATTGTTGAAGTATTGCTCACCGAAGAATCAAAGGAAGGTATCAACTGGAGCCTTATCGGTGCCCAATGGCAAGGATTTGCATTAAATATCGAACAGGCACTTGTAACTACTCAAACACAATATTTTAATATACCTAATTTGAAAACGCTGCCTACAGCCCCTGAACAATATATACGTTTCGGTGTAGGAAGAGGTAGATTTGATTCTTTTATTGACCTTCTGAGAACACAGGGCAAAATAAACATTGTTTCAAGCCCGAAGATCTCAACCCTGAATAACCAGAGAGCTGTTATAAAAGTCGCAACTGAAGATGTGTTCTTCGAAACAACAACAACGGTATCTTCCGGCAACCCTCCGGTAACCACTTCAACACCAAAATATGTAACTATCGGGCTTGTTCTCGATGTCGTGCCTCAGATAGACAATATAGGTAATATAGTCATGAATATACACCCAATGCTTACTGAAAAGATCCGTACTGCTGAGTCAACGGTAGGCGGCACAAAGGTCACCGCACCTGTTCTTTCTGTGAGAGAGGTAGACACCCTTGTTAAGGTGAGGGAGGGTGAATCTGTAATAATAGGCGGACTTATAAAAGACTTTTCAACAAATGATGAGCAGGGTATAAAGGGCCTCATGTCCATACCGGGGTTGGGAAGTTTTTTTAAGACAAAGACAGATTATTCATATAGAAGTGAACTTGTCATATTCTTAACACCGATGATAATATATGGAAAGGATTCCCAATGAGTCTTATCCTTGATGCCCTAAAAAAGGCTCAGGAGGAGAGGAAAAAGGTCAAACCCGATGTCCGGAGCAGTATACAGACTGTGTATACAAAGAATAAAAACATTTTTTATATCACTCTGTCAGCCATAACAGGTATCGTTTTACTTGTTTCTATTCTGCCTATGATGCTTAGAACAAAACCAATTCAGCCTTCTTCAAAAATATTTGCTTCAAAAGGGCAGCCCGTCATGCAACGGGTAGAAAAGACAGTTGAAAAGGCACAACCTGCTGAAGTGAAAGAACCTGATACGGAACTAAAACCTGTTGACAAGGTTGGAGCAACAACAAAAATTGAGGAAAAAGCAAATACAAAGGGAAATGAAAAAACTGAAACTTCTGCAAAAACATCCTTCAATGCAAAATCCGAAGATAAAACATTGAAAAATAAGTCTCGTAACTTAGAAACAAATGCCACAGAAACAGTTCATGGAAAAATAACAGGCCTTGAACCTAAAGAGATTCCAGCTCTGAAAAAGAAAACTGCCAGGTTAAAGAGTACCTACGTAAATACCTCCGCCTTGCCTGTCAATCCGAGAAAAGAAATTCCTTCGGCATCAATGGAGCACACGAAGGTTGTTGTAATGAAGGTTGATGAAGAAAGAATTATGTCTATGTACAACGAAGCGCTTTTAGAAACAGAAAAAGGCAGAACAAAGGAGGCGAAGAAGCTGTATTTAAATATTTTATCAGAACAGCCTAATAACATAGAGGTTTTGAATAATCTTGGCGTTATTGCCATGAGAGAAGGTAATGCAAACGAAGCATTGATGTATTTTAGAAGGATTCTCGAAAAAAAACCTGATTACACAAAAGCATATAACAATACAGGCATCATTTTTATGAGAGAAGGAGACAGGAAACTTGCAGAAGAATATTTTAAAAAAGCGATCGACATGGATAAGGACGGAGCTGAAGCCTATATTAACCTTTCCGGCCTTTTGCGTCATCAAAAGAGGTATGATGAGGCTTCGAGAGTCCTTGAGAATTTGATCAGGAGAGGCAACAAAAACCCTTCAACATATTTATCTATTGCGCTTATAAAGGACGACATGGGCGAAATTAAAGAGGCTATTAAATATTACAGGTTTTACCTACGAGAAGGCGGCAAGATAGAGGAAAAGAACAAAGTTATTGAGAGGTTAAAAATTCTTGAAGAAAGTCAATTTAACAGAAATAGTTGAAAAGGGTATTTCTCAAGGAGTAAAAAGTATATTTTTTTTCAAGGATCTGCCGCCGTTAGGGAACAATAGAAACATTATTAAACTAAATGATGTTGTCCTTGGAAGTGAAGAAATAAACAGTCTATTAAAAACAACGGCAACGGCATGGCAGTACGAAACCTTCGAAGGGAAAAAAGAACTTGATTACAGCTATGAAATAAACGGACTTGGGAGATTCAGGATAAACGCCTTTTTAAGGATGGGAAACATAGGGCTCGTTATGAGACCCATCCCAAATAAAGTTCCCTCTTTCAGCGCACTCGGCCTTCCGGAGATATTAAAAAAACTCACAAAAAAACAAAATGGTTTAGTCCTCATCACTGGTCCCACTGGTAGCGGGAAATCAACTACCCTCGCATCCTTGATTGATTTAATCAATAAAGAACGCGCCTGCCATATTGTAACGATTGAAGACCCCATCGAATTTGTATATAAATCTGAAAAATCCATTATAAGCCAACGTGAAGTAGGTAAAGATACAAAATCTTTTCAGTCAGCTCTTAAAAGGGTACTCAGAGAAGATCCTGATGTGATACTTGTCGGCGAGATCAGAGACAGCGAAACGATGAAGATCGTAATTGAAATGGCCGAAACAGGTCATCTTGTATTTTCAACTCTTCACACGATAAACGTAGTCCAAACTCTCAATAGAATAATTGATTTTTTTCCTGAATATGAAAAAAACCAGATACGCAATCAACTATCCCAGCTGCTTCAATGCGTTGTATCTCAAAGGCTTGTTCAGAGAGCAGATGGTAAAGGCTTTGTATGTGCATGCGAGGTCATGACTACAACTCAATCAATAAAAACCCTTATTAAAGAAGATAAAGTCCATCAAATATTTTCTATAATGGATATTTCAAAGAAAGATGACATGATTTCCATGGATAAATCACTTCTCAAGCTTTATGAAAATGGGTTGATAGATATGCCTGAAATGATTTTTGAATCCTCAAAAGAAAAAGGCTTTATTGAACGTATTTTTGAAACCACACCTAATAAAAATCAAACATTGACCGGCATTAGACCGTTGAAACTTGAAAAAGAAATGATTCTTTATGAGGCTGATTTCAGTCTTAATAACCTCAGCTTTTTTGATGCATCAGGTATGCTTTTTGATACGCCTATAGGGCTTTTATTCAGAGACAGGGGGCCTCTTAAAGAAGATCTTAATTTTATTGCCGATTATACTATTTTAAACGGCAAAAAAAATATTTTTTCTCTAAAGAGTTTTTGCAACCTTTCCTATAAAATTCTGGAGACTAAAGTTGAAAAAGCCTGGTATTTATTCAGACTCAGAATGGTGTCAGACAACAACGAAGATATTGAAATCCCTAAGATCCCCCTGGAGCTCATCAAAGATAACGAATGGCATACATTGACAATACCTGTTTCTAAGGTTTATAGTGGGAAAACCGTTAAATGTTATATGTTGTTATTCGATAATGACATAAAAGAAATAGCCTTTAATAATATATTTTTTGTATAAAGTATTAATTTTACATTAAGAAGCAAAGCGTCGGCTATGAAGAGCAGTCACAAGGCTGCATCTTCATTTCTGAATTACACAGACTGTCTTCTGCAGATTAAAACTTGCAGAAATCATGAGTTACTGGTTTTTTAAGTAGTTGATATTGCAATTTTTTTGTAAACATTAACTAAATAAAAGTTTTTTTATAATTTTAGTGAGGCTTATATGAATATTAAAGATATGCTGCATTTTATGATTGAAAAAAGCGCATCGGATTTGCATCTTATAGCGGGCATCCCGCCTTCCATAAGGATTGACGGCGAGCTCTCTTATATCCACGCAACTTATCTAACCGAGAAAGACCTTAAATCCTTTTTTGATGAACTTGTTGAAGATTCTGCAAAAAAAAATGCTTTTTTTAATGACCGGGAGCTTGATTTTGCCTACGAATTAAAAGGGAAAGCCCGTTTCAGGGTGAATGTATATTTTCAAAAAAGTATAATTGCATTCGCCATAAGGCTTATCCCCGTGAACATTCCCAAGTTGGAAGATTTAAATTTGCCGAACATCTTAAAAGATCTGACAAGAAAACCAAATGGCCTGATTCTGGTTACTGGGCCGACAGGGAGCGGAAAATCAACCTCTCTTGCAGCAATGATTGACATGATTAATGAAGAACAATCTCTTCATGTGGTAACAGTTGAAGATCCCATAGAATACGTCTATAAGCCAAAGAAATCTATTATTTCCCAGAGAGAAGTTGGTGAAGATACGCTGTCTTTTTCAAATGCGCTAAAGCGTGTATTAAGACAGGACCCTGATGTGATACTGATCGGCGAAATGAGGGACCTTGAAACCATGCAGGCAGCCATTACTGCAGCCGAAACAGGTCATCTTGTATTTTCTACTTTGCATACTACAAGTGCCTCCCAGACTATAGACAGAATTATAGACGTTTTTCCCCCTTACCAGCAACCACAGATTCGCTCCCAGCTTTCCATTACGCTTCAGGGCGTAATAACGCAGAAACTTTTAAAGAGAATCGACATAAAGGGCAGAATACCAACAACTGAGGTGCTTATTATTACACCTGCTGTTAGAAATATGATACGGGAAGGAAAAACTTATCAGGTATATTCTTCCATTGAACTCGGAAAGGAATATGGAATGCATACCATGGAACAGAACCTCAATGATCTTTTAAGCAGGAGAATTATAAAATGGGAAGACGCATATGCGGTGGCAAGTATGGCAGATTACATCAAACATCAGGTGACAGGTGATAATAAATGATTCAACGGATTAGAAAAAAGCTGGGCGAAATCCTTATAGAAGCTAAAAGATTACAAGAGGAAGATATTTACAAAGCGCTTGTCGAACAAAAAAAATACGGTGAGAGACTTGGCAAAGTACTTATCAAGATGGGCCTTCTTACAGAAAAGGATATTATTGATACGGTCAGCAAACAGCTTGGAATACCAATAGTTAATCTCGACGAAAAAGACATACCCAAGGAACTGGTGAAGTTAATCAGCGAGGATATTGCAAAAAATTATCTCATAATTCCCTTTGAGAGGCGTTTTAATGTCTTAAAACTCGCCATGGTTGACCCTCTGGATATAAACGCAATGGATGAGGTCACAAGAATTGTAAGAATGGAAGTGGATCCATGCATAACTACCGAAGGAGAGATGAAAAGAGCTCTTGAAAAATATTATGGCGTAAAAACAATTGTGGAAGAGACTCTTCAAAAAATGAAAGAGGAAGAAGCAACTGTTAAGCCGGAAGAGGAAGAGGAAGAGGAAGAGGAAAAAATCACTTTTGAATCCGGTGATGAGGAGCCTGTAATAAGATTTGTAAATAGTCTTCTTACACAGGCAGTAGCTGATAGTGCGAGTGATATTCATATAGAGCCCGGCGAAAAAACATTAAGGATACGGATGAGGATAGATGGAAAGTTGAGAGAAATACCGGCGCCGCCGAAAAAAATGTTTCTTCCTATAGTATCGAGAATAAAAATTGTAGCGGGCATGGATATTGCTAAATCAAGAATCCCCCAGGATGGACGGTTCGATATAAAAGAAGGTACAAAAGACCTCGGTATAAGAGTTTCCACATATCCGACAATATACGGGGAAAAGGCTGTTTTGAGAATGCTAGATAAAAGTGCTGCTCTTTATGGTATAGACAGGATAGGTTTTTTTTCCGATGATGAAGAAAAAATCAAAAACGTCATAAAAAGACCATACGGTTTTATTCTTTCTACAGGCCCCACAGGCAGCGGTAAGTCTACTACACTTTACGCAATACTCAACTATATCAATACACCGGAAAAGAATATTATTACCATAGAAGATCCGGTTGAATATACTATCGAATCAATTTCACAGTCCCAGGTAAACCCAAGAGCCGGACTTACTTTCGATGTAGGTTTAAGAGCAATTTTAAGACAGGACCCCGATGTTATAATGGTAGGCGAAATAAGAGACAGGGAAACTGCAACAATCGCAGTCCATTCAGCTCTTACAGGTCATATCGTGCTTTCAACATTTCATACAAATGATGCGGCAGGCTCTGCTACAAGGCTTGTGGAAATGGGCGTTGAACCTTTCCTTGTAGCCTCCTCATTAACATGCGTAATTGCACAAAGACTATTAAGAAAAATATGCCCGGATTGCAAAGAAGAGTATATGCCTGCCAGATCAGTTCTTGATAGTATAAATATTAAAGAAAATATCCCCCTTTACAGAGGCAGAGGATGCCCTGTATGTAAATATACCGGCTATAAAGGAAGGACGGGCGTGTTCGAAGTCCTCATTGTTGACGATAGCATACGTGCGCTCATTGTCGACAAATCTTCCAGTGAAGTCATCAAAAAAGCTGCAAAGGCACGTGGTATGATGGAAATGAAGGATGATGCAGTGAGAAAAGCTATTGCCGGCATTACTACTCTTGAGGAAGCTTTAAATACAACAAAGATAGATTAAAATGGGGAAATTCGCTTACAGAGCAAGAGATGACAGAGGTTCTCTGATACAGGGTATTATGGAAGCGGAGAGCAGAGGCATAGTCTACATACAATTAGACAGTATGGGCTTGCTTCCCGTATCGGTCGAAGAAGAAAAGACCAGCTCTTTAGATTTGCAGGCATTTTTTGCTCGATACCAGAAGGTTAAATATGACGACCTTATTTTTTTTACCAGACAACTCCAGACTATTGTTAAAGCAGGTATTCCAATTATATCCGGTCTTAAAGCACTTGAAGAACAGACCACAAACGCAAGGTTAAAGCAGATAATAAGGAACATTTATCAGGATATTGATAAAGGTGTGGGTTTTTCCGATGCCCTTGAAAAACATAAAGGTGTATTTCCCGAAATGTACATAAGTATGGTCAGGGCTGGTGAAATGGGCGGTTTACTCGAAGATGTCCTTGAAAAGCTTTCAGGCATTCTGGAATTTCAAATGAAAACAAAAGAGATGCTTAAATCTGCCACGCGATATCCGATTATGGTTATAAGCGGAATTGTTGTGGCTTTTTTTGTGATAGTAACATTTGTAATACCACGTTTTGCAGTCCTGTTTAAGGCTTCCAAAGTAGAGCTCCCGCTTCCTACAAAAATCATGATTTTTATCAATACACTGGTTCAATCATATGGCATATATACTTTCAGTGCCATTGGCGCCATTATTACTGCGCTGATATTATATATACGAACTGAAAAAGGTAAATTGATTTATGATAAAAATAAATTAAAGATCCCTCTTATCGGACAGATAATATTAAAAATATGTATGAGCCGCTTTGCTTATATGTTTGAGAATTATGGTAAGGGCAGGCGTTCCTATCATGAGGACCCTCGAAATAGTTGCAAGAACAGTCGGGAATGAATATATCGCCCAGAAGATTATTGAAATACAGGGTAAGATAGAAAAAGGTAAGGGCATATCAAAACCTTTAAAAGACAGCAAAATATTTCCACCACTTGTCATACACCTTGTATCAACAGGCGAAGATACGGGTTCACTTGAAGAAATGCTTCGAGAAGTATCTATACATTATGACAGGGAGGTTACATATTCAATCAATCGTTTGTCAGCATGGATAGAACCTATTATGACGATTGTTCTGTCTGTTATAGTATTATTTTTAGCCCTTGCCGTAATGATGCCCTGGTGGAACATGATGCAGGCTTTAAGGGGAGGATAAACAATGAAAAGTATATTTAACGATCCAAAGAACTTACGGTATAGCTTAAATACCATTATACCTTTTGTTGTGTTTCTTACAAGCATCCTCTCGGCTATGATCGGATATAGAAGCGCATTACATTTTTACGACAGTTATTTTATTTCTATTTTTATAGTCTCTCTTTTTTCTGCATTTTGTTCATTCTTAGCTGTATCGGCCATCACTCAACCTGTTATAAATCTCGTGAAAAAAGTCGAGCATATTGTAAGGTTCGGCGAATTCAGAAAAGAAAAAGGTCAAATGATGGAGGTTTATACTCTTATAGAAAAACTAACAGAAATGGCAAAGCATAATAAGTTTGGGGGAGAAAAAACGCACAGCGATATGAAAAAAGATATTGAGAGACTTGATTACATCGTACCCCTGGGCTACATGTCCCTTATGGTGGCACATGAAGTAAGAAACCCTCTTAACACCATAACGGGCATGAGTGAGCTTTTAAAAGAAAAATTGATCGGGGAACAGGCAATGTCATATGTTAACGCAATATTGGATTCTGCAAAAAAAATAGATATATTTACAAAAGAATTGCTTGATTTTACTGATGACGGAATTGAACATGAAGAGTTTGATATAAATACGATCATTAAAGAATCAATGGATAGTTTACACAAACAATTCGACCATGTTAAATGCGATTTCGTCACGGATACTGAAAATATCATTTTCAGAGGAGATAAAACGAGGATTTTTCAGGCTGTTAATAATTTATTGAAGAACGCTTTTCAACATGAAGCTGCAGGCGGATATGTAAAAGTAGAAACAAAATGTAATAATATCCTGAAAATTCTGGTATACAATAAGAGTTCAAGCATCAAAACCGAAGACATTGAGGCAATATTTAAACCTTTTTTCTCAAAAAGAAAAGGTGGACGAGGCCTCGGGCTTTTTATAAGCATCAGAAATATCAGAATGCATGGTGGGGACATAAACGTAGAAACAAGTAACAATGGAACAACATTTACCATAACTTTACCGGGTTCTAAATGAACGAACAGATTATTATTATTGAAGATGATGGCGGCGTCAGATTTTTCCTTGAAGAGGCGTTAAAAGGGGAAGGCTATGCCGTATCCTCTTATGAATCCTATGAAGATGCATATATAAGCATTAATAGGAATATTGCTCTTATTATAATGGATATTAAACTCCCCGGCGTTGATGGTTTAACTGCCATTGATGAGATTAAGAAAAAGGTTAACACTCCTATCATTATTATTACAGCTTTTGGAACAAAGAAAAACGCCATGGAAGCGATAGAACGCGGTGCAACTGATTTTTTTATTAAACCGATTGCCCTTGATGAACTGAAGATCATAGTAAAAAGGGTTCTGCATAAAAAAGGGATTGAGGAAGCGATAGAGCGCACGAAAGAGGAAGCACTTTCTGATACGGAACATTATGGAGTAATAGGCAAATCTTCTTCAATGAAAGAAATATTCAGAACTGCAGATAAAATTGCTGAAAAGGATATATCTGTTTTAATTACAGGAGAAACTGGCGTTGGTAAAGAAGTCATTGCCCATCTAATCCATCGGCTATCAAAGAGGAAGGGTATGTTCGTCGTTGTAAATTGCGCTTCAATACCGGATAATCTGCTTGAAAGCGAGCTTTTCGGTTATGAGCGGGGAGCCTTTACCGGTGCTTCTCAGACAAAGCAGGGAAAATTTGAGTTAGCCGACAATGGTACCATTGTCCTTGACGAAATTGGTGAGATGAGCCCTTATCTTCAGGCAAAGCTTCTAAGGGTCATTGAAACAAGGGAAATTGAAAGATTAGGGGGGTTAAAAAACAGGAAGGTAGATCTGAGAATAATGGCAACTACAAACAGAATTCTCGAAACAGAAATAAAAGGCGGAAAATTCAGGGAAGATTTGTTTCACAGGCTTTCTCAGATTCATATTATGATTCCACCGCTACGGGAAAGGAAGGAAGACATAAACCACTTAATAGACCGTTTCTTACTTGATGCTTCAAAAGAGACAGGAGAGTTTATAAAGATCGAGTCTGCGGTTAAAAAAATCATGATAGAACACAAATGGCCCGGCAATGTTAGAGAACTTATCAATGTAATAAAGAGATCATCCATCATGTGTGAGGGAGGAATTGTCACAATAGACGACTTACCGCTTTACCTGCGCGGTGATTTTTCGGTACAGGATATTTTTTCATCTGGTAAAACCCTGGATGACGCAATCTCTGAAGTAGAAAGAAAAATGATAACGGATGCTTTAAACAGAACAAAAGGGCATCAGGCAAAAGCAGCAAAACTTCTTGGTATTACCGAGAGAAGCATGTGGTACAGGGTAAAAAAATACAATGTGGAAACATTATCTGAATAGAATTTTAAGGTATTTAAATTGCAAACAATTATATTCTTTAGGAAGATAATCCTGTCTATGGGGTATGCTTAATGATTTGCGTAAAAAATTCAAAAGGTTTTACTCTTATTGAAATTATAATTATTATTGTAATCTTAAGCATTCTCGCGGCAGTTGCAGTTGTAAAATATATAGATCTGGGACGAGACGCTGCAGATGGAGTTTCCGAGAGTATACTCGGAACTCTTCGCAGTTCCAATAGCATGATCCATTCTTCAAGGATATTATCTAACAATACAGCTACATATACAATGGGTGATGTAGCCGGGAACGCAAATATCCAAGGTGCCGTATATAATGTGAGCGGGGACAGGACTTTGGATGTAACTATCAAAAGTTATACTTATATATATACTATGGATACCTTCGGACAAGCGCCTACAACGCTACCGAAAATAAATTTCGGCACAGGCAGTGGGTGTTTTATAGCAACGGCTGCTTACGGTAGTTACCTTGATCCTCATGTTATTGCTCTGAGGGAATTCAGAGACAGGTATCTGCTTACAAACAGGATCGGGACAATTTTTGTTGAATTTTATTATCGTTATTCTCCTTTAGCCGCCAGTTTTATAATAAAAGACTGCAGATTACGTATCTTATCAAGGTTTATGCTTACCCCGCTTGTGTATGCCGTTAAATTTCCGTTCCTGTTTCTACTGCTCTTTTTATCTTCTCTTATATCCGGTTTTGTTCTGTCATTGAAAATCAGGAGATATTAAATCACCTCCATATTTTGTAGCATAACTACAAAAATTGTGATGTTTTTTTATCAATAGCTTTATACAACACTCTTACTTTATGGAAATATTGCTCAAACAACTGCTCAAATTTACTTGATTTCCGTCTTCATAATAGATAATTAACAATTTTATTAATGATACATAATATTGTGGTATATTTATTGCTTTTATATAATATAATACGTAGATCAATCAAGGAGGTTTTTAATATGAATGTAATCAGGCATTCAAAAGGTTTTACACTCATTGAACTCATTATTATTATCATTATACTCGGCATTCTTGCTGCAGTTGCAGTCCCGAAGTATATTGATATGAGGAAAAATGCAGCCGATGCAGCGGCAGATGCATTACTCGGCACGATGAGAAGTGCAAACAGCATTGTATTCTCAAACAGGGTGCTTAACAACACAACAGGTGCTTATACAATGGCGGATATTCTTGCTCAGGTGCAGTCCGACGGGGTAACATTTTTTGGAACGGCAAATACCACTGTGGGCGTAACAATCAGCGGGAATACTTATGTGTATACATTATCACCGCAGCCTAATGTACCAAACACTCTTGGCAACATATCGAGATAGTTTAGATGAAACTTGCCTGTAATATGCTGCAATATATGTATATACAAGTAGAATTTGAAAAAAGTATAAAAATGGCAGGAGTTATAAAATGAACATATCCAAGCATTCAAAAGGTTTTACACTCATCGAACTCATTATTATTATCGTCATTCTGGGTATTCTTGCGGCAGTTGCAGTCCCGAAGTATATTGATATGAGGAAAAATGCCGCTGACGCTGCAGCAGATTCGTTACTCGGCGCGATGAGAAGTGCGAACAGTATCGTATTCTCGAACAGGGTACTAAACAACACAACAGGTTCGTATACTATGGGAGTTATTTTAAATCAGGTGCAGTCCGACGGTGTAACATTTTTTGGAACGGCAAATACCACTGTTGGCGTCACAATCAGTGGAAACACTTACGTGTATACGTTATCGCCGACTCCTGTTGTACCTACTACACTTGGCAACATATCAAGATAGAAACACATTATGTGGATACAAGGAGGAGCCTTTATAACACCACCCTCCTTGGAATTTAATAAAAAAAGAGTTGGAAGGAGGTGTAAAAAGTATAACAAGGGCAAAAGGGTATTATTGATTTGCATCTTATGATAATGCAAAATGTAAAAAATATTTAAAAGGAGGAATGTATGAAATTATTAAGAAATAAAAAAGGTTTTACCCTCATTGAGCTTATTGTAGTTATTATTGTGCTCGGCATACTTGCAGCAGTGGCTGTTCCAAAATTCGCAGACCTTCAAAAAGATGCGGCAAGAGGCGTAGCAAATGGATTTCTCGGAGCTTTAAGGGGCGCAAATATGATCCAATACGCAACAATGGCTATGGGCGGCACTACTGGAGCATACACATGGACTGACGTTCTTGCCAGAGTGGATTATCAAGGTATAGATGCCCCTACCATAGGTGGACAAACAATTACCATCAAGGTTTCGGGTTTTGAGTTTCAATTTTCTATGTCCCCGGCACCCAACGTACCTACCGGCTATGCAGGTATACAAACTAGCGGCGCCAATTGGTAACATTCTTATGAAGAGACAAAAAGGGGGATATTCGTATCCCCCTTTTTTATACCTATTCTCTCCTTATAAATGATATTCGGTTATTTTTTACTTTTTATCGTTACAGTTATCTATTTCAATCCTATGCTGTCTTCAAAATATATTTTTATAGAAAGGGATCTTTCTGCCTTTTTTATACCTCCAAAAATTCTATGGGTCAAACTCGTCAAGTCTTTTCAACTTCCCCTGTGGAACCCCTATAATTACTCAGGCATCCCCCTGCTTGCAACCTTGCAACCAGGTGTTTTTTATCCGCCTCATATTTTATATCTTTTTTTACCATTCAATATTGTATGGAACTGGTTGATTATTTTACATTTTTACTTTGCCGGTATAACTACGTGCCTTTTTTTAAGATACTGTAAAGCTTCGAAGACAGCTTCCTTTGCAGGCGGAATTATTTTTATGCTCTCAGGATACCTCATGTCTGTCCATAATCTGCTCCCACATCTTTTTTCAGTATCCTGGTTTCCTCTTATTATTATGTTTTTTCTTCAATATTTTGATAATAAGAAAAAAAAATATCTGGCTTACACAGCCCTTTCTCTTACCATGCAGTTTCTTGCAGGCGCGCCTGAAATTGTTATTATGACAATATTCGTATTAATAATAATAACGATCTTTCTTAATTTATTTATAACCGATGAAGCTTTTTCGGGCAATATTAACACAATATGGAGCTTCCTGAAAAACAGTTTCAATTGTTCTTTTCTGTCATTTATGCAAAAGCATAGGTGCAGATGTTTAAAAAAGTTCTTTACCCCGGTTTTCACTGGAGTGACTGACTTTAAACTTTTGCAAGATACTCTATGGAAAATAATAAAAGAAAGGGTAATCGCCATATCCCTTGTTTTACTTCTTTTTATTCTTCTATCCTCAGTCCAGTTGCTTCCTTTTTATGAATTAAAAATAAACAGTATAAGGACAAGCGGTTTAACATATAAAGAAGCAATAATCTGGTCTTTTGCATGGAAGGATTTTGTACAGTTTTTTCTTCCTGATTTTTATGGTTATATGCTTGATACTCAAAAATACTGGCAAAATCAATCATGGTTGAAAACAGTATATCTTGGCGTTATTCCATTTATTCTATCTTCTTTTTATTTTATATCGAGAGACAGAAAAAAATGGGTTTTTATAATACTGATTTTTATATCGTTCTTGTTTGCCCTTGGAGGTAATACGCCGCTGTATAGGTTTCTTTATCATATCCCTCCTTTCAGTAGCGTAAGGTATCCTGTAAAATTTCTTTTTGTATTTTTCTTTGTTATTGCAGTTACATCAGGCCTTGGTTTTGATCTTTTAAAAAAAGGTGTGGCCGAAAATACTGTGCGAGTTAAAAATATCGTATCTATTTCATTTTATTTCGGGTTTGCGCTTGTCATAATCTGGGGATATGTAGTCATTTTTAATGATAATATATATAATTTTTTAGATAAAATGGGGATAAAATCCCCTGCATATCATGATATTAATTTTAATCTCCATAATGTGAAAAGGTTTCTCTTTTTTTCATTTATGTTCTGCTTTATGCTGCTTTTATATCTCAGGTTAAAATACAAAAAGATTGTTTTTCAAATATTACTGTTTTTATTAACAGCAGATCTGTTTCTTGCCAGTTATGGCTTTTATTCTACAGTTCCCTGGAAAGCCTATATGGAAAATCATGATTTTTCGAAAAAACTTACAAATGTCAGAAATACTGAGCGTTATTTTGTTACTCCAAAAACAAATGCTGAATTTGATAGATTTCCTAAAGACCGGGGAATTCTGTCTTCATCGTACGCCGCAATCTTCGGGCTATATACTATGGGCGGTGCAGAAGTATTGAGGGTACAACAAAATGAAATTTATTTAATCACAATGTTTGGTGCAGGTACCCTTGAAGACGCTAAAAGGGGAATTGATGCTTCAGGCATCCGATATTTAATTACATCTCATAAAACTAAAAACAGCAAATTCAAGATTCTTAGCAATATTGCTATCGGCAAAGAAAAGGTGCATCTCTATGAATACCTGCCTTGTCCTGGAAGATTCCTTCTTTTTGACAGAATTCATTTTGTTAATAATGAGACAATGGCCATTGAAAAGCTTAAAGACAAAAGCATTGATTTAAAAAAGGAATTAATATTGATCACGGATTTAAAGGATACAAGAAACAATCCTCTTATCAAAGACAACAAGATTGGCAATATGGAAGATAATAAAGCAACATTGAGAAATCAAAAACCTGTAAAAACTAAAATAGAGCATAGAGGCAACGTAAAGCTGGTATCATACCTGGCTAACAAGGTTGTTCTGGAATATGAATCTGATAAAGATATGTTTTTATATGTAAGCGATACATTCTATCCAGGCTGGAAGGCATACATTGATAAAAGACAGACCAAAATATATAATGCGAACCTTGCTTTCAGGGCAATAGAAGCTCCAAAGGGCAAGCATGTTGTTGTCTTTAAGTATATTCCTGTCTCATTTTATTCAGGCCTACTTTTGACATTGATTGGTATCTCTTTATCCATTTATTTTATTAAGAGGCGTAAATGAAAAATATTATGCTCATATCCATTACCGCATATGCTTCTCTTTTAGGCGGTTATTTGTCACCGGCGAATGGGATTCTAATATTTTTTGTTCTCACAATTATTTTATTTTTATGGCTTTCTCAGACAATAGAGATAAAAAAAGATGCGTTTATTGTCCTGATATTTTCTCTCTATGCTGTAGCATCAACCTTATGGGCTGAGGATAAATGGGCTTCGATAATGTTTTCGTCTTCCTTAATTTCCGGAGCGTTATTGTATTTAATACTCAGGAATTATGAAGATCTGGGGAATAAACTTCTCTTTGTCCTTGTTTATTGTGGTGTTATAAATGGTATTTTTGGAATATTTCAGTTATGTAACGGTAATGATATTATTGGTCTATTCTATAATAGAAATCCTTACTCCGGTTTTTTAACACCTCTTGCCCCTATATCCATTTACCTTTATCACAGATCAAGCAAAACTGTTTTTTTGTATATGACTTCTTTTTTGATTTTCTCAAATCTTTTATCAAATTCAAAGGCTGGAATGATTTCTATGTTATTAGCCCTTATTGTTATTTTAATATATTTTCTTATTAAAAAGGATAAAAAGACGGCAAAAAGTATACTTTTAACAATATTCAGTGGTTTTGCCTTATATATTACTTTCAGGTACGTTATAGGATTTCTTATACAGTCCCCATCCATACCTTCTGCAGAGGGAGGCATGTTATCATCTTTTTACAGGTTTTACATCTTTGAAAAAACCATCAAATTGTTTTCGGATGCCCCATTGTTTGGCCATGGTATTAATTCTATAAGAGGTTTATTTAACACAGTAGCAAATCCTTTTCTTATCGATATGGAATCACACGTGCATGCGCATAATATATTCCTCAATATACTCATAGAGCTTGGCCTTGTTGGCTTTATATTATTTTTATTTTTTCTTTTTATAATTTTCAAAGGACCATTCTTTTCTTCCCGTTTTTTACTTAAAATATCTCTTTTGTCCTTTTTATTACATAATATGTATGAATACAACTTCCCTGCCCCACCCTTTCAGGCATTATTTTATACCCTATCTGCTTTAATAATTTCAGAAACGGATAGCAGGATTAATTATATTGAAGTCAAGTCATGGATGAAAAGGGCTGCAAATTATTTAATTTTGATTTTCTTTTTAACCTTGATTGTTCCGCAATATATCGGTTTTTATTATTTTGATAAAGCAAAGAAAACCATAAAAAGTCAGGATATAGACAGTGCGTACAGGTATTTATTGTACGCATCCACTTTTAGTTACGGTTCATCAATGGTACAGGAAAGTATGGCCGATTTTTTAAACCAGATTTATATGTCATCTTCTAACTTAAAAAATGATCAGTTGAAGCAAGATATAGAAAAGTACTACTTAAAGGCACTAAAATTAAATAGTGTTAATGGTGAAATATATGTCGGCATTGCAAAGTTTTATTACAAAACCGCCAGGTCCGGATTATCTGAAAAGTATCTTACTAAAGCAGTGAATCTCTTCCCTTACAACCAGTTTTATAAAATTGAAATGGCAAGATTTTACAAGGCAACAGGAAGAATTGCCGAGGCTATTACAATACTAACCGATATTGATAATTTTCTTTATAAATACGCCCCGTTTTTTCCTTTAAGAATAACAGTGTGCTTTGAGCTTGCGGAAAACCATAGGACAGAAGGCAATATGAAACTCTATCAAAATTACAGTGAAAAAGCTGAGAGATTTAAGAAACTTTTTAAAATAATCTAAGTCACACCTTGATGCAACGAAATATGCATGCTTAGGATGAGTTAAGGAAGTGTTTTTTTCGGTTGTTTTATGGTCCTGAGAGTGCGTTATCCGCTAAATGTCCCAATTGCCAGCCGGTTATATCCACCTTCAAAAAACGTCGTTCTCATTCCTGCTTGCTCTTCGAAAAACCATAAAAAGCGAGGCTCCCGATCATCCCTATAAGACATATGATGAACGCTAAATGATAGGCTCCTGATGGATAGTCATTACTCGTGCCTGTATAAAGAGAGATAATTATCCCGATGATCTGTATGAAAAATGCACCACCAGCCATAACAAAAAAGTTTATCCCGGCAATGACCGTTCCCGACATATTTAAAGGAAAGAGTTCCTTGATATGCGAATAGGCAAGCATACCAAACCCGCTGAAGAAACCAAGGAATATGAAAAGTACAGAATAGGTGATAGCACTCTCAATCTTCCAAATCCCCGTGAGAGGGATAAGGCATAATGCATAGCAGCTCAAACCCAGCAGAACAACGGATTTTGTCGTGCGAAAAACCCTGTCGGCAAGATATCCTGCAACAGGCGAGCCTAAAATCATGCCAAAAGAGAGCATCATTAAAATATTCCCCGCTGCAAGGGGAGTAAATCTTTTGATGACCATCAGATAAGGGCCAAGCCACACTCCCTGCAAAGCCACGAAGGTGCCGTATCTGAAAAACGCTATAGAGCCTATCTGCCAGAAAGAAAAGTTGCTCAAAATCATTTGTGCTGATTTAAGTACTCCTGTCATCTGTTCCGGGTAAAATGTATGTAACGTGTTTTCTTGCTTATCAGCAGTCACTTCTTTTAATACAAATAAAATAAGGACAGCTAGTAGAGCCGTTATAAAACCACAGCAGACAAATGTAAGTCTCCATCCGATAATAGAATTCATATATACCAGCGGTGAGGTGGCAAGGAAATTCCCCAGGGTTCCGATAGCGATAAGGGTCCCGGAAAGTGTGGAAAATCTGTGCGGAGAATGTCCGGTGGCAAAAACTTTAAGGCTGCCCATAAGCACAGATGCCATGCCTATGCCAAGCAGCGCCCTCCCCAGAAGGGCTGTATAAAAACTGCCTGAACATGCAAAAACTATGGCCCCGGATGCCCCTACCAGGGAAAAGGAGGATATGATCCTGCGGGGCTCTACCCTGTCGAGTAGCACCCCCATAGGTATCTGGAAAACGGCAAAGGTGTAAAAAAAGGCACTACCGAGTAAACCCAATCTTTCGGCGTCAAGATTGAACTCCCGCACAAGGTCCGGCGCAATGACGGCGTTTGTAACCCGGTAGAACATGGAGAAACAGAATAAAGCAGCAAGAATGGGGAAGGTAAGGAAAGATTTAAGTCTGGTCCACATTTATTCTTTCAGGATAACCCGTAAACCGATATTTTTGCCATAGATTTCTACGGTCAAAGTCGTGGCTGATACCTGACGCAGGGTCGCTTTGGCAGCTGGAAATACGAAAGGGAACCTATTTTCAGCACACCTCGAAAAAAGTTGCAATAGTCGTCAAAAAGTTTAATATATAGATGCAGAAAGTCCCTCCTCCAAAGAGATTAAATATAAGGCAGAGGTACACCAAAAGGCTTTGGAATAAATGGTGAACAAACATACAAAGGATATCAGTAAGAAAGAAGATAATTACAAAAGCGTCTACGAAAACGCCGTAGAGGGGATGTTCCGGGCGAACGCTGACGGACGGTTTATCAGCGCCAATGCTGCATTTGCCAGGATGTACGGCTTTGACTGGCCAGATAATCTCATCAAAAAAGGTTTGAACTTCGGAAACATTTATGCCGATCCAAAGGAACGTAAACGTATAAACAAACTGCTACGCGACAAAGGAAAGGCCCTAAATCTGGAAACACAGATGCATACACGGGATGGTGGTGCAAGATGGGTCCGCATGAATATAAGGGCTGAAAAAGACAATAATGGCAGCATCCTTTACTACGAAGGTACTTTAGAAGACATAACGGAGAAAAAACAGGCAGAGGACAAATACTGGAATATCTTCTTCAATGCGACAGAAGGCATTTTTCAGGTTACACCTGAGGGCCGTTTGCTTAATGCCAACCCTGCCCTTGTCCGCCTTCACGGATTTGATTCACTTGAAGAACTGTCAGAAAATTGCATGGATGTCGGTAAACAACTGCATGTCAATGTCAAAACCTGGTATGAGTATCTCGAGATGATAGGCAAGAATGGTCATGTGCATGACCACCTCTGGAGTATGTACAGAAAGGATGGCAGCATTGCATGGTTTTTGATCAATGCGCGAGCCGTCTGTGATGAAGCGGGACAGGTACTTTACCATGAAGGTACTGTGCAGGATATCACGGAAAAGAAGAACATGGTAGACCAAATCCTTATGCAACGGGATCTTGCTCTAAAGCTGGCGCAAACAGGGGATGTGGGTGAAGGGCTGACCCTTATCCTGGAAACCGCGGTGAAGGCATCGGGCATGGAAAGCGGGGGTATCTGGCTAAAAAAGCACGGAGGAGAAGATCTGGAGCTTATTTCTTCAATAGGCCTGTCACCAAAAATGGAGACAAAGGTCAGAGTTATTGCGGCCGGATCATCACCCTGGAAACGGATGATGAATGAGAAGCACATCCTGATAATCCCAAGTAGTGAATCAATGCCAACATCGAACGAAGAAGGCTACAAATATTCCGCAACCATCCCCATACTCCATGACGGGCGGGTAATCGCCTCGTTCAACCTATTTTCCAGGGTAAAAGAGACAATATCGGAGCAGGCGATCATCAGTCTCGACTTTCTCGCCGGTCAGCTTGGCAACATCATTGTGCGCATTGAAGTTCAACAAAAACTCGAGCAAGAAATCAAAACACGGACAGAGGCAGAAAAAGCACTGTACACTGAGCGGCAGGGCCTTGAAGAAGCGAATATCGCGCTAAAGGTATTGCTGAGGCAACGGGAAAAGGACAAGGAGGAACTCGAACAAAGATTCGTGTCAAATGTGAACGAGCTTGTACTCCCATATGTTGAGAAGCTGAAAAAAAATAGACTGGATGGTTTGCAGCGCACAACACTTGGATTAATAGAAACAAATCTCAGGGAAATCCTTTCACCCTTTCGTTATAACGTTCGTAATTTCAACCTTACCCCAAGACAGCTTGAAATTGTCTCTTTGATAAAACAGGGCAGAACTACAAAGGAAATTGCTGAGCTTCTCAGCGCGACCAAAGATGCCATTGATAAACAGAGGTTCATCATAAGAAAAAAACTGGGTGTCAATAATGACAAAACCAATTTACGATCACTGCTGCTTTCCCTTTAGACTGTAACCGCAGTTATCTATTTCACATACAATTGTTCAGTATCTTCCCTGACGTTTATGGAGTTAAATTTACTCCGGATATGCCATTGGCACCATTGCTTATCCTATTGGATAATATAAATTAAAAAAATGTCCCATATTTACAGTCCTTCTCTGCTTTAAGTATGACCCGGATGTTCCTATTATTCCAGTTTCATTTCATCGTTAATCTCTTCAATAGCGTTCACGGCACACTTAATCAATTATAATCCTCGTGAAGTCCGGCTGCTCGTTTCCGCTTATATAGGAACATTAGGTTCATACTTTATAGTATTTATTTCCCATTTTAATTAAAACCGTTTCAGTTTATTTTACATATTATGATGTCAACGACCACAAAGATGGTGTTGATACAAGTAAAAAAAGGGGGTTTACTATGGAACACGGATCAGGGCATGTTTCAAATTTAGAGCAAGCGCTATTACGTTCGGGCTCTACAAGAAAATATGGTACGAACAAAAAACAGCTTCTCATTATTACCACTCTTGACACAAAAGGCAGAGAAGCTGCATTCATTAAAGATGTTGCCTTAAATCTCGGAGTACATCCGATACTCATGGATATAGGCACTTTCAACACGTCCCAAATAAAGCCGGACGTGACAAACAGGGACATTGCCGCGGCAGTTAACGTTGATCTCGACGACACAGCAGGGACATGGGATAAACAACGTATCAGTTATGCCATACGAGAGGGTGGGGCCGTCATTGCAAACCGTTTGTTTGCAGAAGGGAGGTTGCATGGCGTTCTCTCAATAGGAGGCGGATCAGGAACAGGGATGGCTACTTACATTATGCGTTCCCTGCCTTTCGGTATCCCGAAGGTAATGCTCTCTACCGTGGCGTCAAGGGATGTCAGAGAATACGTTCAAACCAAAGACATCGTGATGTTTCATTCTGTTGGAGACCTTCTCGGCCTCAATGATTTCATGCGCCACCTCCTGGCGCAGGCTACACATGCTGTTTGCGGTATGATGGACAGAGAACAACCCCAAAAAAACATACCGATGATAGGGGTTACAGCATGCGGTCCCACTTCTCCCTGCGTACTTCAGCTTGAAGAGCCCCTTTTACAGAAGGAATACGAGATGATGGCATTCCATGCTGTCGGTACCGGCGGTATGGCGCTTGAGGAGCTTATCGGTGAGGGCAGAATAGAAGGTGTTCTCGATATTACACCTCGCGAGTTAGTGGATGAGTTTTATGAAGGTTTCAGTAAGGGAGCAGGCCCTGATCGCCTGGAGACGGCTGGGAAAATGGGAGTTCCTCTTGTTTTTGCACCTGGCGGGATTGATTTTTTTGGTTTTACCCCCTCTTGTCCTGCGCCGACAAAGCTTTTGTCAAGACCTACTGTGCACTACGATTACCGGATTCTTATCAGGACTGCTGTTGAGGACATGCGCAAAGTCGCACTGATTATCGGCAAAAAACTCAACAAGGCGCCGGATTTAAACTATGTTCTTATACCGAAGAAAGGGTTTTCTGAATATTCAAAGCCAGGGGAGCTGCTTTACGACCACGAGGCAGATCAGGTGTTCATCGATGTACTGAAGAGTGTTTTAAATCCGATAATTCCCTTTGAGGAGATAGATACAGATATCAACGATCCTGTCTTTGCTAAAAGAAGCGTTGAAGTTTTGGATAAGCTGATGAGGAAAAAAGAAGATGTTTCTCGACTGGCTCAGGTTGTAAACGTGTAGGACGATAGGGAGGAACAACGACTCAAGCACATTTAAATGGTGGTTGTGCTGTAAACATACGACTTATCAAATATAAACAATAATATAGTAATTAAAAAAGGAGAAAAGCAATGGAAACGAAATTAGTACAGCATGATCAGTTTTCCGAAGAATATATATCGGATCTGGAGGGTCGCAGAAGCAGGGCAAACGTTTTAGCAAGATATTTGAATGGAAAGGCTATACATGGAGCAGCAGCAGCATCAGGAGTGGCTATGGGCAGAGCTGTGGTAATAAAAAAAGATGAGGATATATTAAAGGTAAAAGATGGCATGGTGATTGTTTCCAGAACAGCTTCACCTAAACTTGCAATAATATTATCTAAAGCGAATGCGATAGCTACGGAAAATGGCGGTCAGGCTTCTAATGCAGTGGAATTTGCCAGGATATATGGTATCCCGGCAGTGATAGGTATATCCGGACTAACGGAAATAATCAGGGATGGAGATATCATAAGAGTAGATGGTACACAGGGGACTATTGAAATTAAAGAAGGTATGACATTGAACAATTGAAATAAATTAAAAAGTTATGAGTCAATCAAGTGCTCCTGGAAGCAGGTAGATCTCATTCTCCTGGACCTCCGGGTCAGAAACTGCCCTGATGCCGGAGGTCCTACCCCCTAAACTGCTATTAAATCTTACCTTCTACGCTAAATTCGTTACCGTAATATTCCCACCTTTTTTCATTTGCCTTTAATATTAAATATTTTATACGGAGAAACCCTGGGCCTGAACTCCATCTTGTATATATTTTAGTTCTGTGGGAATCTCAGGCCGGTGTATACCGATCATGGACTTACAGCTTTTAGCTCCATCTAATGTTTGAGGATTAAAGTAACTTTCGACACACCTCTGGACAGCCACTTCAATTTAAAGCCAAGCTTTTTGCAAAAATTGATAATTTAATGATTGTCAGAATCGTTTTGGGGTTCAGCATATCTCCGATGTTACTCATTTTTATCTTGTGAATTCTCCTGCATCTATTATAGATAATCGAGTAGTACTTATGCCATAATATCATTATACTAACTTTTCATCGCATTAATAAATAACGCTGATTCTCATTTAGCATGTTTCCCGATAAACTTTGTGTTATAAATAACGAGGACTATTATCGTGGATCATATGGTTTACCGGTTCTCGTAAAAGAAAAAAGGCATGATCAGACATGCACAAAATAAGGACCTATCCTTCATGTTTGAAATTCATGCAAAAGTCAATGTGAGACAATTATTATGATCCAAATAATTATAACCAAACGGACAGAATTACGAAATTAAACATTTTCAGTCACTTTGAAACCGCAGTATTTATTGAAAGGCCGAACAGGTTTATCGTTAACTGTCTTCACAACAGCAGGATAATCACGGCATATCTTCCGAACCCCGGCAGGCTCTGGGAGCTTTTGCAGAAAAACAAAACCATCTACATTACCAAAACAACTCATAGCCCGGAAAAACGTACGGATTATACCGTTATAGCAGTTGAAAAAAAAGGAGTGCCTGTCTTCCTCCATACACACCATACAAATACCGTCGTCAAATGGCTCATTGAAAAGCAGGCCATATCCGGTCTTGAGGACTATTCTATTGAAAAACCTGAGTTTACCGTAGGAAGAAGCAGATTCGATTTTCTACTTAAAAAAGGTAATGACAGAATGCTCCTTGAGGTAAAATCCTGCACTCTCTTTCATAACAGTATGGCTATGTTTCCTGATGCAGTGACGGACAGAGGACGAAGGCACGTCACAGAATTAGCTGCTTCCTCCTATTATGGCGGTGTTCTCTTTGCCGTTCATTCCAATTCCGTTAAATATTTTCTGCCTGAATATCATATTGACCCGGAGTTTTCAAAAACACTCCATACCTTTCGGAATGATATATTCATAAAAGCCGTATCCATTGCCTGGGAAAATGATCTTTCCATTGAAAACAAAACAAATGAGCTTGAAATTCCCTGGCATATATATGAAAAAGAAGGTGCGGACTGCGGAAGCTATATGCTCATTCTCAACCTTGACAATGACAAGGAAATTACAATAGGCAAACTTGGCAGCATCTTCTTTAAAAAGGGTTTTTATATATATATCGGTTCTGCAATGAAAGACCTCACTGCAAGGATAGAGAGACATAAGAGAAAAAGAAAAAATCTTTTCTGGCACATTGATTATCTGAGAGAACAAGCCGTCCTTATTCATGCCCTTCCAATACGTTCTTCGTCCCGTCTTGAATGCAAAATAGCAGGGTCTTTCCGTAAAATTTCAGATGGCCGGATAAAAGATTTCGGCTCTTCGGATTGCGACTGCGATTCACATCTTTTTTACATGGAAAAAAATCCTGTAGAGTCAAAGGAATTTATTGACCTGCTCTTATACTATAGAATGGAGCGGATAATAGAAAATTGACCCTCAATCGATGTCGGCCGGTGTTAGTTTAGTAATCCGGTTCACCCTCGTTTTTCAGTATTTTGTATTCCCTTAAATCAAGGGCATGATCTTCACCCTTTTTTATGGTTGCATCCCTGGAATAGCCATAATTTGACCAATAACCCGTACCTTCGTTCTTTACAAAATCAACTTTTACTATAGTCTTTATGCTTTTGTATCCGTACTTGAAGGGCATTATCAGCCTAAGCGGACCCCCATGTATATCGGGGAGAAATTTATCGTTCATCTCATAGACAAAAAGCACCCTTTTCTTTAAAAGGTCATCAAGCGAAATATATTCATAATAATCATCTGCCGAATAAAAATATACAAATCTTGCTTCCTTTCCAGGCCTTACAATATCAAAAAGTGTTTTCGGGCTGAAGCCTCCCCACTTTGCCTTGCTCGACCATGATTCAACGCATGTCATCCGCGAAACTTGAGTTTCTTTCCTGAGTTCTTTAATATTGGAAAGGTTTAATGTCCTTGGATTTTCACACAAACCACCGACTTTTAAAGTCCATTTATTATGATCAACAGGTTTAAAGGGCTTATAAAACCTTATATAAAATCCTTCTCTGTCCTCGTTCTCCAATATCTTCTCAACCTCCTTTGCAGAAAGCGTAGAGTGGGGAAGTATAAAGCCAATACCAAGAACAGATAGAAACTTTATGAAATTGCGCCTGTCCATATATTAATTATATCATGTCCATTGACAAACCACATAGAATAGTTAAAATTATCTCTATGAAAAGAAGAGATTTTTTGAAGTTTACTGCATCATCTTTACTTTTAGCCGGATTTCACAAAAACATCTTTGCAAAGGAGCCCTCTGTTCTGGGGGTTGCAGAAGGCAAGGATTATGCAGCCACAACAAGGAACGCCATTGCGGGATTGGGCGGCATCCGCAAATTTGTAAAAAAGGGCAATATAGTCGTTGTAAAACCGAACATAGGATGGGACAGAAAGCCGGAATATGGCGCAACCACGCATCCTGCAGTTGTAAAGGCTATAGTTGAAGATTGTCTGGAAGCCGGGGCAAAAAAAGTTAAGATTTTTGACAACACCTGTAATGATGCAAGAAGGTGTTACGAAAACAGTGGTATTCAAGCAACGTTAAGGGGATTAACAAATGTTGAGCTAAAGCACATTGAAAGCGAACGTTTTAAAAACACAAAAATTAACGGCATTTTTCTTAAAGAATGGGAACTATACGACGAAGCTCTTCTTGCCGATGTTTTTATCAATGTACCCATAGCAAAACATCATAGTCTTACTCGTCTCACTCTTGGCTTAAAAAACATCATGGGCATCATGGGTGGCAACAGAGGATACATCCACAGAAATATAGATGAAGCCCTTTCTGATGTTAATGTCTTTATGAAAAGTCATCTGACAATCATTGATGCAACGCGTATTCTCTTAAATCATGGACCACAGGGCGGGAACCTTAAAGATGTAAGGGTGCTGAATACGGTCGTTGCCTCTGCAGATATTGTCTCGGCCGATGCATATGCCACAACCCTCTTTGGTCTTAACCCACATGATATATCAACCACTGTTTCTGCGCACAGAAGAGGTCTGGGAGAAATTAACCTTAGTAAGGTAAGGATATTAAAAGGGTAAAAATGAACATCACTTTTAATATATGAAAATAACAACTTCCCGTATATCTCAGTTAATCTTCCTTGCGATATTCCTGATCTTTTTTGTTAATACAGAATATAGAGGGAAGGATGAGATATCCTTTGCTGTTAATAGTTTTTTCAGGGCTAACCCTCTTATTGTCTTAAGCTTTCTACTTGCCGCCAAGACATTTACGCTGCTTCTCTTCCCAGGGGTATTAATGTTGATTTTTTCAACATTACTCGGCAGATTTTTCTGCGGATGGATATGTCCTTTGGGCACAATTATTGACCTGATTACCAATAAAATTAAAAAAACAATGCCTGTCGGAATTTTGAAGACAAATTTCAAGTATTTTTTCCTTTTTACACTTCTATCTGCTGCATTTTTTAATGTGAATATCGCAGGGATTTTTGACCCTATTGCCATACTCGTAAGAGCCATGACATTCTTTCTTCATCCTCTACTGGGATACTCTGTAAAAGCAGGATGGTCTGGTTTATATCATATAGCAGGGGAAAATCGTGATTATGCAGCACCAGTATATGCTTTTTTAAAGGACTATATCCTGCCTTTCAGAGAAACCTTTTACCCCCTTGCCTTTATCTCTTTCATGTTTTTTCTGTTTATTATTTTCCTCGAAAGATACGAAAAAAGGAACTGGTGTAAAAATTTGTGCCCCCTTGGAACACTTCTGGGTCTTTTGGGCAGACTTTCCATATTCAAAAGGATCCCGTCACATATCTGCCGTGATTGCCAAACTTGCAAAACAACCTGCCCCACAGGTTTCGATGAAGACACACTACAGAAACAGGACTGTATTCTCTGCATGGATTGCCGTCTCAAATGCAATTTTAAAAGGGTAAATTTTGCCATGAAACTACCCTTCGCCAGGGCAACCTCTGCCAAAGCTACGTCCAAATTAATGAAAGCACCTGTTTCAGCAGGCAGAAGGGTCTTTCTGGGAGGAATGCTGTCAGGTTTTTTTGTTTCAAGAGTTTTCTCCTTTCACTTCCCATCCATACAGGATAAATCCCTGCGGCCTCCCGGGGTGCTTAATGATGGTGAATTTCTTAAAAAATGCGTGAGATGCGGCGAATGTATCAAGGTCTGCCTGAGAAATGCTCTGTACCCTGCCCTATTTCAGACAGGCATTTACGGGATTTTTATGCCAGTTCTTATACCCCGTCTTGGATATTGCGAATACAACTGCAACCTCTGCGGCCAGGTCTGCCCCACAGGGGCCATCCCGAATCTTCCCTTGGAACAAAAGAAAAAAAGCGTTATAGGCACTGCCGTAATTGACAAAAACCACTGTCTCCCTTATGCAAAAAAGATCAATTGCATCGTCTGCGAAGAACATTGTCCGGTTCCGGAAAAGGCAATAAAATTTGAGTTATTCACAGAAAAGAATTACGAAGGTAAAAGGACCGTCCTGAAAAGACCATATATTGCAGACCAATTATGCATAGGGTGCGGAATTTGTGAAAATAAATGTCCATTAGAAGGAAAATCTGCCATCGAGGTGTTTCCGGTGTCTAAAAAAACAAATAAATAATTACGGAAGATCGAGAAGCACCATCCCTGAAGCAGGATCAAGCTTCCTTATTGCATCTATCCCTTTTATTTCAAGAATGATACACTCAAGCACAATAAACGTATCAGCCATCTCACGGAGACACCCGACCTTAACTTTGTCATGCTTGCCATAGGCCCCATGAAAATGTATCTTCGGTTCTTCTTCATGCCAGAAAATTGTTCCGATTCCGATAATCTCATGACTTTCTTTCATCTCGCGCCATACCGGTATGGGCGGGAGTTCATCTTTTTCAGGACCTACTACAATCTTAGCATTCTTCATGCCGCCAAGAAGATAAAAAATGCCTGCTTTGATTACTTCCTTTTTCGCAATGCCTATAATATTGTTAATAATATCGTCGCTATCTTCAAACTTCGCAACAATGACCCTGCCGACTTCACCGGTTTGATATTTCATTTATCTCCTATGGAAATACATTTTGCTGTTATTTTAAAACTACTATAAGATTGAGAATCTATAAATATATAACCTTTGCTTCAATCATCCCATCTATGCGCAAAATCTCATCAAGCACTTCACTGCTAATATGGTCATCCACAGAAACAAAGGCAACCTCTTCCCCGCTTTTTTGCCTGGACATACCAAAACCTGAAATATTGATATTGTTATTGCCTAGTATTGTTCCTACTTTTCCGACAATACCGGGTTTGTCAAAAATTCTGAATTGTATAAAGGCACCTTCCGGCACCATATCAAGATGAAAGCGGTCAAGTAAAACAATTCTTCCCAGTTTATCCGGGAACACCGTTCCGCCGATTGATGTTTCACCTTTATCGGTCTTGATGATAAATAAAATAAGATCATTGAATTTATCAAACTGTGATGCCTTTGTCTCCTCTATAAAAATATTTCCATCTTTTGCCAGATATGGAGCATTAATATAGGTAGCAGCCCCCTTATGGTTTACTTCAAAAAACCCTTTGAGACCTGCAATGGTAAAAGGCTGGTAGCTGAAGGGAACATCAAATCTTCTTTCACAAAGGTCTTCCTCGAAGCTTTTACCGACCATGATAATCTTTATCATTTCAGGTCTTCCTTCTGAAATCTGAGCAGCAAATTTTCCCATCTTTTCGGTAAGGTTAAAATATAGCTGCATAGTTTCCGGAAGCTGTGATTTCATGAATGGTATGTTGATAGCATTAAGACATGGTCTGTTATTCAGGGCATTTAGAACCTGTTCGGCTATGATTACAGAAACCGCCTCCTGTCCCTCTGTTGTATTGGCCCCGATATGCGGCGTTACAAATAGATTTTCCAACTCCAACAGTTTGCTGTTATCGGGAGGCTCTTTTACAAAAACATCTATACCGGCACTAAATATCTTCCCTGATTTTAAGGCATTATACAGATCATCTTCATTTACTATTCCACCTCTTGCACAGTTAACAATAATGACACCGTCTTTCATCAAGGCTATCTCTCTGGCGGTAATCATGTTTTTTGTAACAGGCGTCAAAGGGGTATGGAATGTAATTATATCAACTTCCTTGAGTAAATCATCCAGCTTATCGTATAGTGTCACCCCAAGGGCATCGGCTTTGCTCCTTTTGATGTAAGGGTCATAGGAGATTATCTTCATGCCGAAACTTTTAGCTCTTATGGCAATGTTACTTCCAATCCTGCCCAGTCCCACAATACCAAGCACTTTATTATAAAGTTCTACACCCAAACTTTTTCTGTCCCACTTGCCTGATTTAAGGGAACTATTTGCAAGGGGTATCTTCCTTGCAGCGCCCAGGATATGTCCCATTGTCAACTCAGTTGCTGCAAGGGTATTTCCGGTGGGAGCATTGATAACAATAATACCTTTTTTGCTCGCAGCTTCAATATCTATATTATCAACACCAACGCCTGCTCTTCCTATAATCCTCAGTTTACCCGGGGTTTCCAACAAGCTTTCAGTAACGTTTGTTCCGCTTCGCGTAACAATAGCATCATATTCACCGATAATCTTTTTGAGTTCATCTGCCTTGATGCCGGCTTTTATATCAACTTCGGTATTGCCTTCACGTTCCAGTATATTGACACCTTTCTTTGAAATATTATCCGTGACAAGAACCTTAAATTTCTTCATACAGAGCACCTTCCGATAATCAATAGAATAATAGTATTAACAATGATAACAGTAACATTCACAGACTGAAAAATCAAGACGTTGTGATAAGATTTCGAGTAACTGCTGGTGCAAAGACATTATATAATCTCCTGTTTTCAAGGCCGGTCTTTCATCATAACTTTGCCCATTTATAGAAGAACCTTTTTGCTACCTCTGCTGAAATGATATAGAGCACGACAATAAGAAGGAGCGTCAAAATGTATGGCAGCGGTATAGGTGCAAATCCAAAGAGCGTTCCCATAGGTGTATAAGGGAAAAGGATTGTAACCACGGCGACAAGGAAAGTGGCAGTCAATAAAGCCTTACCCGGCCTACTTTTCAGGAAAGGTCCCCGGGTTCGTATGACCAGCACGATCATTGAAGCAGAAATAACGGATTCCATGAACCAGCCGGTCCTGAATTCTTCGACCGATGCATTGAGAACAAGAAGAAGGACGCCAAAGGTAAGATAGTCAAAAACAGAGCTAAGTAAACCGAAAACAAGCATAAAGTTACGGATGAACTTGATGTTCCATTTACGGGGCTGATTGAGCATCTCCTGGTCAACGCTGTCGGTGGCAATTGTCATCTCAGGAAAATCAGTCAATAGGTTCGTGAATAGAATCTGTTTTGGAAGTAGAGGAAGGAAAGAAAGAAAAAGTGAGGCCCCTGCCATGCTGAACATGTTGCCGAAGTTGGCGCTTGTAGCCATAAAGACATACTTAAGCGTATTTGCGAAAGTTTTCCTGCCCTCCAGTACACCATTTGCCAGAACACGGAGGTCTTTTTCGAGAAGTACGATATCGGCCACTTCCTTAGCCACATCTACCGCGCTGTTTACCGAAATTCCTACATCTGCAGCATGTAATGCCGATGCGTCATTGATGCCGTCTCCCATGTATCCGACTACATTTCCCGATTTCCTCAAAGCAAGGATGATACGCTCTTTTTGATTCGGCTCAATCTCAGCAAAGATATCTACGCTGTTGACCTTTTTCATCAGTGCTTCATTACTCATTTCACGAATACTGGAACCGTTCAGTATACTACGGTTCGGGAAATTCATACGCTCAGTTACACTGGCGGCAACAAGCTCGCTATCTCCGGTAATGACTTTCAGCGTGACACCGGATTCTTTAAGGATTTTGATAACTTCGATGATACCCTCCTTGATAGGGTCAAAGAAAACGAGGAAACCAAGAAAGGTCATGTGCATCTCATCATCTTTTGTCATAGAAGATTGAGAACCCATATCCTTATATGCGAGGCCAAGAGTCCTGAAACCCTTATTGCTTAGGTCAATGAACTGCTGATTGATTTTCTCCTGAAATGTTCCTATATCAGCAACCTCCCCCCCGGAAATTTCAACGGTGGAGCAAACAGCGAGTACATTTGAAAGTGCACCTTTTGTTACCATGAGATGAGCATTGTCATTATCCACAAGTATGGTAAGGCGCTTGCGGATAAAATCGTAGGGCACTTCGTTAAGCTTGCTCATATGTGAAAGGTCGAACTGCCGATATTGGCGGATTGCTTCATCAAGAGGATTTGTAAAGCCTGTTTCATAGTATGCATTGATATATGCGTAGAGAAGGGCCTTTTCGTTCTCCCGGCCCTCTATATCGAGGACAGTGTGCAATTGTACCAGGCCCTCGGTTAAGGTGCCGGTTTTATCGGAACAGAGGATATTCATGCTTCCGAAGTTCTCAATCGATGCAAGCCGTTTTACGATAACCTTCTGGCCAGCCATCCGTTTTGCACCGTGGGCAAGGTTGATACTGATAATTGCCGGTAGAAGCTGAGGCGTGAGCCCTACCGCAAGGGCAAGGGAAAAAAGGAACGATTCCAGCACTGGCCGGTGGAAATATACGTTGATAGTAAAGATCAATATTATCAGTATCATGGTAACCTCTAACAGGAGGTAGCCAAAATGACTGACACCATGTTCAAATTCCGTCTCTGGCGGCCTGAATTTAAGCTGTTCAGATATCTTTCCAAACTCCGTATCCTTCCCGGTATGAACAACAACCGCCTTTCCGTCGCCGCTCACAACATGGGTACCCATGAAAAGCGTGTTTGTTCTCCGGTTGAGAGGGGCTGCCTCGTTGAGGATCCCTGTTTCCTTTTCCACCGGGTAGGTCTCTCCTGTCAATGTTGCTTCGTCAAGAAAAAGGTCCTTGGATTCAATGATCATACAGTCACCAGGGATAATATCTCCAGCGTTTAATTTGATTATATCGCCCGGTACCACTTCTTCGATTGGCACATCCATGAAATCTCCGTCACGAAGTGTCATTGTTCTGACCTGGACAATGGAAAGGAGTTTCTGAACAGCATTAACCGCTCCACGTTCCTGGAAGAATCCAAGCAGGCCGCTAACCAGGATTATTGCCAGTATGATCAATGCATCGGTTACATCATGAAGTATAAAGGAGAGTCCAGTCGCAAAAAGTAGTATTATAATGATCGGGCTTTTGAACTGTGCAAGGATAAGTGCAAGTGAATCTTTCCTCTTCTTTGGTTTCAGGGTATTAGGGCCAAAGGTTTGAAGTCGTTTTTGTGCCTCAATCCCGGTCAAACCATCGATTGTGGCCTGAAGGCGGGTAAGCAAAGTATTTGGAGACAGCGCCCAAAAAGCATATAATTCATTTATTGATTTGATCATATTTAAATCACTATAGTTTCACAAACTTTCATGCTGCATGACCAATCTATGTTATCACTGATAACCCTAATGAATCTTCTTCAATACCGGGCAACACCATTTTGTCGCTTTCAAAAATGGGCCATGAAGACAATAAATATAATTATTTCATTAATATGATCTTTAATGCAATGAAAAACAATGCCACCCCAAATGTTCGTTATAACGCTATGTTTAATAGCCCCATCCCAAACTTTGCATTGAAAGAACTACCGAAAATGCGTCCGGGACAGATTGCGGTCGCCTTTTTCACATCTATAATCTTTGTCGATAGTACATCATTGCAGCGAGAACCGAAATAGGCGGAATGAGAAGAGACAGCGTGGTACCCGGTACCCCGTGTCTGATGTTAAAAAAATCCGGACAAAAAGACAAAGGCAGGCATGATAATAGCTCCTTCGCCAATGTCTATGAATCCGCTTAAGGCTACAGCCGCAACTCCTAATATTAAGTATAAAATCATGGATGGTATTCATATAGCGCTATCGCCTATGAACCAATTGAAAGCAGCTTTAAAGCACTCTCATATTTTTCTTTGTAGATATGATGGATAAGATCTCTGTCAAACTCGTTACCCTGTTCTAAAAGGGCATCCTTTTCCTCAGAAGTGAAGTAGCCCATGACAGGGATAAAAAAGTGCCTGTCCTCCTTCTCAATATGCTTCGGATAGAAATCTGCCAGAAACACCATGAGCTTCACAATAATCGACAGTTCTTCTTTTTTGCCTTCAATATATTTATTTCTGGCCTCTGAGAGTCGCTTCACCGTAACACGCCCAATTATGTGTTCTTCAACCAATTCGCTCATTATACGCTTTTGCTCGTCAGAGAGATCTTTTTTCTGGAGTTCCTTGAAGAGGATGTCCTCTTCTTTTCCATGATGACAAAGATCAGCGTAGGTGCGAATAAAATCAACAATGAGTTCAAGGAAATCGATATTGAGTTCGCCTCCCGTCTCAAGTCTCCCGGCTTCTTGTTTTATTGCCAGAATCATTTTCTCTATAAGACGGTGTTCGATCATTAAAGGCCCTATAGGCAGCATTTCATACCTCCGCTGATTTGTATTTCGGCCCTGCTTCTTTGCGTTGCCCTTTTTACTTTATGGAAATCCATTTTTAAATGGTTTACTCTTTTTCAGTTTTTTGCAAATTTCAGGCATCATTTTCACATGTGAATTATCTTCCCGTGCCGGTTCCTCAAGGATATTTTTACAAGTACACTTTATTATTGATCAGGCTTTTACCAACATTACAGTGCACTTTGCTCCCTTTACAACCTTTTCTGCCACACTCCCCATTAAATAATGCATCAGACCTGTTTTGCCATGGGATGCAGTAACGATCAGATCTATCTTTTTTTCTGCCTGCTCCTTAAGTATTTCTTCGTAAGGAGTGCCTTTTTTGACATCTGTGATTATTTTTAAGGACTTTGCTTCAGCAATTTTATTGATTTGTTCTTTCATCATCTCCTTGGATGAATCGATACTCTTTTTCTCAAGTTCTTCTATTATCTGGTTGTCAAGGCAATAATCTACAGCACATTGCTGGATTATTCCGATAACGTGAAAAAGGTAGATTGTGGAGTTATGCTCCTTTGCAATGTCAGCCGCCTGTTGAAGTGCCTTATCCGAGTACTTGGAAAAGTCTGTTGGTACAAGAATCTTTTTTGGTGAAAACATATGGACCTCCTTTTCATTAATAGAATAACAGAAACGTATTTACCGCCCTTAAAGAGGTATTAAAAACCGCCGGTTGATATAGTCTTTTCTTTCGAGTTCCTTGCTCAACCAGGCAAATATCCTTTGAACCCTCCATCTTTTCCTGTTTTGTTCAATTCTAAGCACACATAGCTCTTTTATTCCATTGCTCTTCAATGAGAATAGCATCAACCGGACAGTAATCAGCAGCGTCCCTGCAGGCATTCTCAAAAAAATCAGGTAAGTCTTAAGTTCTACCCAGCATATTGAGAACGAAATCATGTGTCACTCTGAAAACTTCAGGACAAATATCTTCACAACTCCCACAGCTATTATAAAGATGAGAATTAATTCTTATTTTCATTAACACCTCCTTTATCTTTTTAATGTTATGAAAGACACCAGTTTTCTTCCAAAGCAAAGACCTGCATCATTCTCTGTTGTCTCCTGCAAGAAGCTCACAAACTTGCCAGTTCATTGTTATTTCCACTAAAAAAAGTTTCATTAAACATCAATCCTATTCCGGCAGATGGAGGAAGGGGTATAGGCTCAACTTTCTCTACACCGCGTTCTGACAAAGGCAGGTAAAGCTTAATTGTTGTCCCCTTTCCCGGACTGCTTTCCATGGATATGCTCCCGTTGTGTTCTTTAACAATGTGATATGCTATGGGCAAGCCAAGACCCTTTTGCATGGTGCTGTTTTTCGATGTAAAGAAGGGCTCAAAGGCTCTTTTCAATGTAATTTCATCCATGCCATAACCCGTATCGGATATTGAACAGACAGCGCACATTGCCGACAATTTATCATTTCTATATGGATAGATTCCGTTGTTGAAATTCGCTTTTTTTGTAGCAATGGTCAACACTCCGCCAAGGGGCATTGCGTCCCGGGCATTTTTAATCAAATTCAGTAGGGCTTCCTGCATCCTGGAAATATCGGCCATAATATTTAATCTTTCATTTGTAAGATTAAATTTTATTTTAATGCCCTCGTCTTCTATGTGCTGGGGCAATATTGAGCTGGTTGCGTTGATAATATCGTTGATATCCGTTTCTTTCGGTTTAATTTCCCTGTTGTAAATAAACGACGGAAGACTTTTGAAATTAAATTGACTTTTGAAATTAAATTGATTTTTTATTTCCTTTGCCATTTGATACCTCCCTCTATGGAATAATTATTTGCCTCTTGTTTATACTCTTAGTTTTTCAATCTTTTCCAGAACTGCTGCCACTTCCTGAAAATTGCCGTCTATATAGCTCAAAAACCGTGGATGAATGCTATGACCCATGGCAACTATTTCATCTCCCGCATTGGGAAGAATGAGCAAAATGCGCATATCATCCAATAATGATTTAATTGTAAGGATATCTCTGAAGTCGTCCTCATCCGAAACCAAAAGAATTAGAATCATTCTGTCGCGTTTTATAAAACGGAGTTTTGTAAATAAATCTTCAACAGTTTTACAGATTTCTATTTTCTGATCTTTCACTGTGTTTGCTACGGTTTTTTGAAGCTCTATTTCTTTTTTACCAGTTTTTTTACTGTAAAAAATTACTGTATTTTCAATTATTTTATTCCTTAAGTGTTCCTGCATGACAGACACTTAATACAAGAATTGTGCCGGAGTATACACATAAAGATATTGATTCAATATTGTGTATGATATTAAATAGATCCACATCTTTTCGATGTTATGGCCAAAAAAATAAAGTGGGGTTTTGTCTTGCCGGTCGATAAGTTGTCTTGCGAAGCAATATTATGTCTTATTTCATAAGACAACAAAGGCGTCCAAATGAAAGTATTTGATATTCACTTTCTGTGGCCTGGAGTTTGTATTCATCGTTTTATAAGGTTATATTTCTTCAAAAGTGCATACAACCTTGGCCGCGACAAACCGGAAATCCGGCAAGACTCTATAATATTGTTACTGGTAGAAGCCAAAATATTTTCGAGGTATGTCCTTTCAGCCTTAGCAATCGCATTATCCCTGAAATCTTTGAGCACAGGGATTGAAGCCGCTAAATGTAAATTGTTTTCTTCGCCATTAACGGTGTTCACATCTTTCTGTAGAGATGCCTTTTTCAAACTGATCCTTATGTTCAACGGTAGGTGCTTGGGAAACAGCGCCGGTTCCTCAAGCGCTTCAGAGACAGCGCTCTCAACAGCGCTTAACAATTCCCTCACGTTCCCCGGCCATTCATATTTTTCAAGAGCTTCAAGAAATTCAGGCGAAAACCCTTTGATTCCCTTTCCATAACGATCACAGAGCTTTGTAATAAAAGATACAAGTAATTCTTTGATATCTTCCGGATGCTTTCTTAACGGGGGAAGATCAATAGTGAGTGAGCGGAGACGAAAAAGGAGGTCTTCCCGGAACTGTCCTGTTTCTACCATTTTATTCAGATCCTTATTTGTTGCAGAAATGAGACGAAAATTACTTTCTATCTCCAATTCAGAACCAACAGGACGAAAACGATGTTCCTGGAGAGCCCGTAATAGATTCTTCTGGAGGGAGAGCGGTAATTCACCGACTTCGTCAAGAAATAGCGTTCCTCCATGAGCCTGTTTTATGAGACCGGTTTGTGTTTTGTCGGCTCCGGTAAATGATCCTTTTTCATGGCCAAAAAGGATGCTTTCCACAAGGGTCTGAGGTAGGGAAGCACAATCCACTACAACGAAGTTTTTATGAGCCCTGGAGCTGTTGCTGTGTATTGCCGATGCAAAAAGCTCTTTGCCTGTACCGGTTTCTCCGGTAATTACTACATTTATGTCACTCGATGCAGCTTTGGCAAGAAGGTCTATGCACGCCCTTATGCCTGAACTGTTGCCGATAATCGCTCCACGATTCAGCGCCACGGGAGATTTATTCGTCGTTTTCTCTTTCCGGTATTCAAGAGCCCTGATAAGAGAAAGTGTAACTTCTTTGATTGAAGAAGGTTTTTCAATATAATCCCAGGCGCCGTTTTTAATAGCCAACTCAGCGCCATTGGCATCTCCAAACCCCGTGAGAATGATTATTTCAGGCAAATATCCCGCCTCTCTGATTTGCGGAAGAGCTTCCAGTCCATTACCATCAGGCAAAAATATATCAAGAAAAACTACATCAAAGGGTTCGGCAAATACCTTTTTCAATCCATCATTGAGATTAAAAGAACGTGATGGGTTGTGACCGACACGTAGCACAATATCGGCAATCATCTCAGAAAATATTTCATCATCATCAATAATAAGGACTTTCGCCATCGCATTCCTCTATCTGTTTTCTGTTTTTTTCTTATCGAGTACACTTCGAATAGTTTGAGAAAACTCCTTTTTCCCGAAGGGCTTGGTAATTAGTCTTGTTATGCCTGCTTTTTTCAATTTCTTTATTGGTACGGGATCGTTTAATCCGGAACACATGATAATCGGAATATCCGGTCTTATGCGAAGCAGCTTAATTGATAGATCAAGGCCTGTCATCTGGGGCATAGTATAATCAGTTATGACAAGATGGAACATATCCGGCTGGGCACGAAAAATATCGAGCGCCTTTAGTGCATTTGTCGTGCCCACTGCCTTGTATCCCAGGCGTTCCAGCCTCTGCTGCACCATTTCAACCAATAATTCTTCATCATCCACAAACAGAATGGATTCCTTGCCGCCTGTCACCGAATCAATTTGAGCCGATTCAGGCAATCGTTGTTCCTTAGTTTTAGGCAAGAACACATGAAATGATGACCCTTTCTCCGGTTTGCTGTAAACTCTCACAAATCCATCATGATTCTTTATGATCCCATGTACCACTGAAAGACCAAGGCCGGTTCCTTCACCAGGGCTTTTAGTGGTAAAAAATGGTTCGAAAATATGGTCCATATGTTCTTGCTCGATCCCGCAGCCTGTATCGCTTATAGTCAGTCTCACATACTGGCCTGGTCTTGACTCCGGATATAGTCTGCGATCTTCTGGACCCAAACTTTCCTCTGCAAGTTCTATCCTTAGTGTTCCACCTTTCTCGCGCATTGCATAGGCAGCATTTGAACAAAGGTTTAAGATTACTTGATGGACTTGGGTCTGATCAGCCATGATAGTATCCGACTCGAGGACAAGATTTTCCCTTATTTCGATGGTTGTCGGCAGAGAAGCTCTGAGTAAGAGGGATACTTCTTCAATAACATGATTCAGAGAAACAGGTTTTTTTTCGTGCTCACCCTTCCGGCTGAATGCAAGTATTTGTTTTACAAGGTCTCGACCGCGATAAGCCCCCTTGAGTACGAGCTGCAACCTTCGCCGGGAAGGACTTTCTGCAGGAGCGTCCTCAAGCACCATCTCTGTGAAACCTATAATACCCGCAATAATATTATTAAAATCGTGAGCTACACCACCGGCCAATGTACCGATTGCTTGCATCTTCTGGGCTTCCCGTAGTTGTTTCTCAAACCTTTTCTTTTCCGTAATATCATTGATAATTGACACGTAGTTGGTGATCCTGTTGGCCGGGTCTTTAACCGGGGAGACAGTCATATAGGCATCATAGGGCGTCCCGTCTTTCCTTTTATTGGTCACTTCACCGGACCAAACCTTTCCATGGGCTGTTTTGTCGCGCATATCCCGGTAGATGCCTTCTCCATCCTTACCGCTTCTCACTATTTCAATGTTTTGAGCGATGAGCTCTGTCTTGGAGTACCCTGTTTGTACGAGAAATGAAGGATTTACGTAAAGTATTATTCTCTTCGGGTCAGTTATGGTTATTCCATCGGCAGATTGCTCTACTGCAGCCGCAAGACGTACCAGCTCTTCCTCCGCTTGCTTGCGTTTTGTAATATCCCTTGCTGCCGCAAAGACACCTTTCACACGGCCCGCCTCGTCTCTATATACCGATGCGTTATAGATTACCGGGGTAATGTGTCCATCTCTGTGTCGGATTTCTAACTCGTAATCATGGACAAAACCCTCTTTAAACACTAACTTATATCCGGTACGAGCTTTTTTCTGGTCTGTAAAATAGTCGGAAAAATCTCTTCCGATCAAATCATCCCGAGAAAATCCCGTTACCATTTCGGTAGCGGTATTTACATCGTTTATTTTACCTTCAGCACTTATTGTGACAAGAGGATCAAGGCTTGTTTCAATCAAGCTTCGATTGTAAGTATTGGTAAGCCGCAGGGCATCCTCTGCCTGCTTACGCTCCGTAATATCACTATTTATTTCCAGGACGTTTGTGGATCTCTTTTCATTGCCGTGTTCCATAGCCCATCGACTTAACACAGTAATTTTTCTCTTATCTTTTGTGGTATGAATAAGTTCGCCTTCCCAACGGCCTTTCCGTAAGGTGGTTGCCATAATATTCTTCAAAGGAACAGGAAATTTGGCAAGGAGAAGCTCATGAGATATTTTGCCGATGGCTTCCTGCTTTGTCCAGCCGTATATTTTTTGAGCACCGGAGTTCCAGAATGAGATCTTTCCTTTTACGTCTATGACAATAATGGCGTCATGTGCGAGTTCGAGTAATTCTGCCAGACGCTTTAGTTCCAATGTTCCTTCCGCGACCCGCTGTTCAAGCCCTTCACGGGCCTTACGGAGTGTCTCAACCGTTCTTTTCCGCTCTATTGCAAGGGCAACCTGGTCAGCTACCGCCTTCATCATGTTCAGGTCGTCTTTCGAAAAAAAGAGCCTCGATCTGGTGCCGAATGAAAGAGCGCCGATCACCTTGCCGTAAGACAGTAACGGATGGCAAGCATAGGCCTTGATGCCGAAAGAGCTTATCAGATCAGTCTTTGGACCCATTGCAGTGGGAATATGTTCGGCCACTATTCGACAGGAGTCGCGGGCCATTGTTCCGCAGACCGCTACCCCAAAATCCAGCCACTGTATTTCTTTAGCAGACTTGTCGGATATGCCTGCAGCGGCGTTCAGATGAAGTCGTTGTTTCTCGTCATCAACCAGGAAATTGAAAAAAACATCACAATTGAGATATGTCATCACCTTTTGGCATAGCTCTTCTATAATGGTCTGTGACGCATCGCTTGCAAGCAGTTCTCTGGCAATATCAGACAGGATGCCTAGTCGTTCATTGCTCTTACGGAGTGCATCCTCAGCTTGTTTGCGGTCGGTAATGTCAATGCATATACCGCTCATGCGGATAGGGCTAGCTTGACCCAATGCACTAATCCATCGCACCTGCCCATCTTGACGTATTATCCGGTACTCGTTTGTCAGGAACGAAGAGTCCTTCAGCGCAAGATCAATCCTGGATTTGGCAGCCTCAAGATCATCCGGATGAATAACGGACTCCCATGCCTCGAATGATGCATCTGTTTGATGGCTGTCCAACCCGAAAAGTTTGAATAACTCCGGCGACCATTCAAGTTGCCCTGTCTTGATATCCCAATTCCAGATTCCGGCTTTGGCCGACCGCTGGGCAAACTCCATCCACTCGTTCGCTTCCTGCAAAGCCTTTTCTGCCTGTTTACGTGCGGCGATGTCTCTAGTTTGTTTTCTTTCAAGCTCTGCGATACGCCTGCGTAACGCAGTAAGTTCAACAGGAAACGGCTCATTGCTTTCTTTTTTACCCACTTTATAACTCCCAAAAGAGCAGTGATTACCTATACAAATATACAATATTTCATATAATATTGCTCACATTTTTTACTTGATAATGAGATGAATATAGATAGTGATTTTATTATAATTCCAAATAAATCAAGACATTGTGATGGAGTTTACTCTACCGTTACGCTTTTCGCCAGATTGCGTGGTTGATCCACATCCGTGCCAAGCAGATTGGCAATATAGTAAGCGAGAAGCTGCAGCGGCAGCACAGATAAAATTGGCTGGAGCTCATAAATGGTTGAAGGAATGATAAAGCAGGCATCCGCCCTATCCGCCATTTCATGTGTATCTGTATCCGTGAAAAGTATAGCCCTCCCTCTCCTTGCCATTACTTCTTCAATATTGCCGCATGTCTTATGATATGTTGAGTCGTTCGGTGATATAATTGCAACCGGTAAATTCTCATCAATCAGTGCAATAGGGCCATGTTTCATCTCCCCTGCTGCATATGCTTCAGCATGTATATAGGAAATCTCTTTAAGCTTCAAGGCACCTTCCAGGGCTGTTGAATAATTTATCCCCCTTCCAATATAGAGAAAATCCTTAAATCCAATATATTTCCTTGCAAGTTCTTCAAGGTCTTTTGATTTATCAAGAATTATCTGCACTTTGTGAGGAATCTTTTTAATTTCACCTATTTTCTCCCTTAAAGTGTTGCTATCCATAAGTCCCAGCTTTTTGCCCATATAAAGCATTAGCATGAAAAGTACAGAAATCTGTGTAGTAAACGCCTTTGTCGAGGCGACTCCTATTTCCGGACCGGCATGGGTGAATATTACACCGTCGGCGTCCCTGGCAAGTGTGCTGCCAAGGACATTACAAATTGATAAGGTGTAGGCGCCATTCTTTTTTCCTTCTTTCATGGCAGCAATAGTATCTGCAGTTTCCCCTGACTGTGAAATCAGGATAAGCATGTCGCTCCTGCTTATAATAGGGTCTCTGTAACGGAACTCGGAAGCCAGATCAGTCTCGACGGGTATGCGTAAATTTGCTTCGATCACGTATTTACCAATCATACATGCATGGTATGAAGTACCACAGGCCACCATCCATATCTTTTTTATCTTTTTCAAATCAGGCATCTTCAGTTCATCAAAATCAATCTGTCCTCTCTCCTCATCCAACCTTCCTATCAGGGTTTCAGCAATTGCTCTGGGTTGTTCGAATATCTCTTTCAGCATAAAATGCTTATAACCGCCTTTCTCTGCCATAGCACCTGACCAGCTTACCTGGTGAATATTTCTCTCCACACTATTTCCATCCTGGTCGATAATCATGAATGTATCATCCTTGAAAACAGCAATATCGTTGTCCTCAAGAAATATGAGCCTGTTTGTCCTGTTGAGAATAGGCGGCGCATCGCTTGCGATAAAATATTCACCGTCTCCGATACCGATTATAAGAGGACTTTCTTTTTTTGCAGCAATAATTACCCTTTCCTTCTCCCTCATAATGCCCAAAGCATAAGAACCTTTTAGCTCTCTAAGGGTTAACTTGACTGCCTCCAGAAAATCATTACCTTTCTCTATGTAAGATGTAATCAGATGAGGAACAACTTCCGTATCGGTATCCGACAGAAATTTGCGACCCTCCCCTCTCAGCCTTTCCTTTAACTCAACATAGTTTTCAATAATACCGTTATGGACCGCAACCACGTCGCCTGCTTTATGTGGATGTGCATTTTTTTCCGAAGGCATTCCATGCGTAGCCCACCTTGTATGGGCAAGCCCCATTGTACCGCTAAAAACATGTTCAGAAACGACCTTCCTCAATTCGTCAACTTTGCCTTTTTTTCTTGCCGTTGCTATTTTATTATTGCACCAGATGGCTACACCGGCAGAGTCATATCCTCTGTATTCAAGTTTTTTCAGGGCCTCGATGAGTATGTCGCAGGCCTCTTCTTTTCCGATATATCCAACTATTCCACACATAATATTTTCCTTTTTATTTTATTTGTTCTTGCATCTTTAGCTTACGTTTTTTGTTCCCCAAGTCAACATCGTTAAAATAATTATATCGCTTTTTTGACAACCTTCTTAACACATCCCTTACTGATACAGAAGCTCTATTTGCTGCAAATTTTTAATAATTACGATGTCTTCAATATACATAAAACATACAATTCATACAAGCTTTCATAAAACATTGTCCTGATTAATCTGTGAAAACACCCCGACAACTGTATCCTTCTTGATTTCGGAATTTTCTATGAAAGCAAAACCTTCAATGCGTACGCTGCTATTTATTCTTGAATTCTTTATAAAAGTGTTCGGCCCTATTACTACGTCATCGCCTATTATAGTGCTGCCAAGTATGTAAGAGTTCGCGAAAACAGTCGTTTCCTTGCCTATAATTACATCACTCTCAATATATATATTCCTGCCAAGCATTGTTGTGCCTCTCAGCATATGCTTGTCGAGTATCCTGTCCCGCATGGTAATGTTAGCATTAAGAAGTTCTTTTTTATTATTAATGCCAAGAACCTCAGTTGATTCACCATGTCGGCAACCTTTTATATTCAAGCCTTTCTTTTTTGCAACCTTGCAGATGTCGGTCAGGTAATATTCACCCTTTTTATTGTTCGGTTCGATAAGTTTGAGAAGGGGCAAACAATCTTCGGGGATAATGCAAATACCGGTATTGATTTCGTTTACCAGCTTTTCTTCCGGAGTAGCATCGGCATCTTCGACAATATCCAGAATTTCATCATTTTTCATTATCACCCTGCCATAACCTTGTGGATTGCCCACCTGGGTTGTTAAAAAGGAAATGCTGTTGAAATTACTATAAAAGGAGAGAAAATCATTCAATGTAGAGTCTTCAATTAAAGGCACATCTCCGTAAAGAACAAGGACATCTCCTCCATTTATAAATTTTTCCGCAGTAAGCAAAGCATGGGCCGTACCTTTCTGTTCAGTCTGAACCGATATATTTACGTTCTGATTTTGAAGATATGCCTCAACCTCTTCCCTGCCAAAGCCTGTCACCACAACAATTTCAACAGGGGAAAGTTCCTTTGCTCTTTCCACAACATGGCCTATCAAAGGCTTGCCCATAACTTCGTGCATGACCTTCGGTTTTTTCGACAACATCCTTTCGCCTTTACCTGCAGCAAGTATGACAATATTAAGCTTTTTCATTTTTTACCACCTTTTTTCCAAATATTCTCGTTATAATGATACTCAATTCATAGAGTCCGCACAAGGGAATTGCCATTAATATCTGGCTTGTAATATCCGGCGGCGTTATAATGGCACTTAAAATAAATATTCCAAGGATGGCGTACCGTCTTTTTGAAATGAGGAGTTTGTGGTTTATTATCCCTATCTTCGATAAATAGTATGCAACAAGAGGAAGTTCGAATATAAAACCAAATACAACAACCATGCGTAATGTAAGACTCATATATGCCTTTAAATCGGGCATGGGGATAACATACTCACCGGCATAACTTACAAAAAACCTGTATATAACGGGCATCACCACATAATAACAGAACGATGCTCCGCATAAGAAACAGATACTTCCGAAAATAATAAAAGGCAAGAGATACCTTTTCTCCTTCTGATAGAGACCTGGCGATACAAACATCCAGAATTCATAGAGGATTACCGGAAATGTCACAAAAACTGCGGCAACAATCGATATCTTAACATAAGTAATAAATGCCTCTGTAACATAAGTAAATATAAAAGAGCTTTTTTCGGGCATTACCTTGATAAAGGGCTGCATAAGGAAATCAAATATTTTTTCTTTGAAATAAAAAGTGAAAATAAAAGCTATGCCGACAGCAGCAGCACAAATGAGAATCCTGTTGCGTAATTCAATTAGATGTGAAATAAAGGGCTGTTTTTCATCTATCCCGGTTCCGCCCGCCATTACTGTCAGCCCTTTAGGTGATGCGTAATGGATTTTTCTTTTTCCGTTAATACTTCATTATGCAGTTCATGCTGCGTATCGTGCTGTTTATTTTCCCCCTCAGTTTGAGTATCTTTTTTACTGAGCAATTCATTCTTTCTGGTTTCTTCTTTCGGTTCTTCCTCTTTTATAACCTCTTCATTTATCGTTTCCTTAACTTCATCAGCCATGCGTCTGAATTCCAGGAGAGCCTTGCCGATTGACCTGGCAAGCTCCGGAAGCTTTGCAGGACCCACTACAAGAAGGGCTACAATCATAATTACGATAAGTTCTGGGAAACCTATACCAAACATTGAGATAAAATATCATAAAAGGATCGGGAGTTTAAAGAAAATAACGGTTGATTGATACAGGTATCTTTTCCTTGACTTTATTTGCCCTTTATTGTTCTATTTATACTTAAAACTCAATTATATTTGCATTTAACTTACACCATATTAACAAATAGGGGTTCTGAATGAAGAAAATCAGTATTATAGGAACAGGCTCATATGTTCCTGAACATATTATGGCAAACTGTGATTTTGAGAAATTCCTGGACACATCCGACGAATGGATCTATTCAAGGACAGGTATAAAAGAAAGAAGGATTGCAAAAGAAAACCAGGCAGTTTCCGATTTGTGCAAAATTGCCTGCGAAAGAGCTATGGAAGTGGCTGGAGTAAAGCCGGATGATATTGATTTGATTATCCTCGGCACTATTACGCCGGATACGCATTGCCCTGCAGGGGCAAACTGGCTCGAAGCCAAATTGGGATGCAAAAATGCCGTATCTTTCGACATAACGGCTGCATGTTCAGGTTTTATTTTTGCCCTGCATGTCGCTGAAACACTTGTCAGATCGGGCACAAACAAAACCGCCCTTGTAGTTGCAGGCGAAATCATGAGCAGAGTGATAAACTGGAAGGAGAGGGAAAGTTGTATTCTCTGGGGTGACGGATCAGGCGCAGCAGTCATAACAGAATCTGATTCGGGAGCTAAAATTCTTTCAACACACATCCATACCGATGGAGCAAGCGGCGACACACTTTTAATGCCTGGCGGCGGTTCCATGACCACCCCTATATCTCATGAAAGTGTTGATAAGGGGCTGCATTTTTTGAAGATGATTGAAGCGAATAAATCATTCAAGGTAGCTGTGGGAAGATTTGCTGAAGCATGTGAAGAAGCTGCCGGAACAAACGGCTATACGATAGATGACGTTGATGTTATTATACCGCATCAGGCAAATATCCGGATTCTCCAGGCTATGGCAAAAAAATTGAAGGTACCTATGGACAAAGTATATCTGACTATACAGAAATACGGGAATATTTCATCCGCTACAGTACCGATTGCCCTTGATGAAGCTGTCAGAAACAATACAATAGTGAAGGACAAACTTGTTCTTCTGACAGCCTTCGGCGGTGGCCTTACATGGGGCAGCAGCCTTATTAAGTGGTAACAAAGGTTTTGAGTATTGATTATACGTTTTAACCATTAAAATATCTTTAAATCATCACTCAAAAATGATATTTAATATTGATTAGACCGGAGGGATGGCTGAGCGGCCGAAAGCGGCGGTCTTGAAAACCGTTGGGCGTGCAAGCGCCCCGTGGGTTCGAATCCTACTCCCTCCGCCATTTTTTTAAAAGCCACCTTCTTTTCACTTACTTTCATAATATACATATTTCAGCTTGAGTCCATATTGCAAGAAGTGTATGGGTTCAGAGATAAGAAAGAAGCCTGGCAAGAAGCTTGGTTGCATAGAGGACATCTCATGCTCCTCCTATTAAGTAAATATATATTAAAAAATAAACCCATGTTCTCAATCAGGATAAGTATCTTTGTCGGTTTGCCAATGATATCCGTGATAAATTCAGATTAGACAGAAAATCTGAATCATGCTATGTTCTGGAAGCCGCTATTGACAGTATTTTTTTATCATATATTAACAATATATTATCTAACTTATCTAATGTAATATATGCTATATTTATTACAACACATTGTAATATCAGTATTTATTATGCTTTAGGAATCAGAAATCAAGCTTTTTCAATTCGCCCTTAAATTGCTCTTTAAACTTTTTCAGCACTTTGTTTTCAATCTGCCTGACCCTTTCCCGTGATATATCGAATTTAGTGCCTATATCCTGTAATGTAAGAGGTTCATCTGTCATAATTCGGTTATCAAAAATAAATATCTCTTTATTGTTTAAGGTCTTCTTGAATTCAGCAACTTTTATTGACAAAATTTCATTTTTTTCCTTATTCGCAACAATTTCCTCGACATTGCCATCAGATTTTATCATATCCAGAATGGTATCATCGCTCTCATCGCCAAGGGGAGTTTCAAGAGAAATGTCCGAATAAAACAACCTTTTTTGCATATCCTCGACTTCTTCTTCTTTTACATCAAGGGTGCTTGCAAGGAGTTGGGGGGCTGGAAATATACCTAAGGCTTCAAGCTTCTGTTTTTCCTTATTCAGTCTATAAAAAAGCTTCCTCTGGCTCTGCGTAGTGCCAATTTTTACAAGGCTCCATGAATCCATGATATATTTCAGTATGTAGGCTCTAATCCAGAAGGAAGCATATGTTGAAAATTTTGTACCCTTATACGGGTTATACTTTTTCACTGCATGAAGGAGCCCCACATTACCTTCCTGGATAAGATCGAGAATGTTGAGATAGGTATTGTAATATTCAAGGGAAATCTTTACAACAAGCTTGAGGTTGGAGATAACAAGCTTTTGCGCAGCATCCCTGTCCTTGTCATTATGTATCTTTACTGCAATTTCCAATTCCTCATTTCTTGACAAAACAGGGTATCTTGATACCTCTGCAAGATATTTTTTAAGTGGGTCAAAGGGTATGGGGAGACCTTTTTCCACTACTTCTTCTAAAACGTCCTTATCTTCGTCAATCAAGATTTCATCTACTGCAGCTTCTTCAAAAACGTCCTTATCTTCGTCAATCAAGATTTCATCTCCTGCTGCCTCTTCAAAAATATCCTTATCTTCGTCAATCAAGATTTTCTCTGTCAAACCTTTAATGTTCTCCCCTTATTTTAATAAGCTCGGCTACTATACTGACGGCAATCTCTTGCGGCGTTTCTGCACCTATGGAAAGACCGATAGGAGCATACACCTTTCCAATTGCTTCTTCACTGAAACCTGATTCCCTCATAAAGTCAAAAACAATCTTTACTTTCCTTTTACTGCCAATCATTCCCGTATATTTTAAAGGTTTTTTTAACGCTTCAGCAAGAACATCCGCATCATATTTATGCCCTCTTGTAACAATCGTGACAAATTCCTGTCCTGTAAATTTCAATTTTTCGAACATTGTATGAAAATCTTCAACAATGATCTCATCTGCCTCAGGAAACTTTTCCCTGTTTGCAAATTCCTCCCTGTCATCAATAACTACAACATAGAAATCTACAATTTTCGCAATTTTAGAGATAAATTGCGAAACATGTCCTGCACCGAATATATATAATGAAGAAAAGACTTTTAAAGGTTCGACAATAACCCCATCAATAACAGCAGGTTGATTTTCATGAATATATTTATAGAATTTTTGCATTTCTCTTTCTTCCAGTATATCACCGGTTGTGCCGGCATCCTGCTCAATGAGGGTCTTACGTATATTATTCCCATCAAATACTGTAACAACAACGCCCTTGCCTCTTTTCTGTAATAGATTTCCAATCTTCCTGTAAAGCTCCAAATATTTTTCTTTTACAGGCTCCAGAAGAATATCGACATTCCCTCCGCAGAGCATTCCATCTTCAGCAACTTCCTTTGAATTCATCCTGAAATGAATTACGTTCATTCCTCCTGTTTCCATTATACGCATTGCTTCTCTGTGCGCATCAAATTCAAGGCGGCCGCCGCCGACAGTACCGAAACATTTTCCATCATCGCCTATAAACATCTTGGTTCCGATATCTCTCGGAGCTGATCCGGCCCGGTATATTACTGTTGCCAGCACACCTTTTTGTCCGTTTTTAATATATTGTTCAATTGTCCCATATAAATCCATATCCATCTCCTCAATGGGTCGGAAACCGGAAGTTTATGTACAAAATGCTCAGCTCTGTATGTTATGCGAAGGAAAAGTGCATAATCGCCTCAAGTACACCACCGCCTATTGCTCTTGCTTTTTCTGTAATAATAAAACAATATTCTTTTGTTGCTTTCGGATCAATATCTCCTATCTTTTCTTCTGCCTTCACATGGATCTCGCGTATCAGCCCTCTAAGTAAAGCATCGAATGGAGCAGGCACGGGCGTATCATTGACAAACATCACTGTCTCACCTTTTTTTACCTGATCTCCCATTGTCTTGACATGTTTTATCAGACCTTCGTGCGGCGACCTCAACACCCGTTCAGTAGTATAACCCATTACAGGACCAGGTATCCCTGTATACGGCTCTGCTGCGCCGCTATAAAAAACTCTCCCAAGGTTGTGCCCTCTGTTGCTCTCCACTACCGCATGGACGTCCTGCGGTGCTGAAAAACCCGGACCTACACCTATAACCAGCGGTGCTTCGCCTTTCTCTGTCCCGATATTCCGTTTTGCCATAATTGCATCAATAACCACATCCGGCTTTAGTTCTTCTACGATCTTCCATTCAGGGTCAACTATCACTGCTATTTTATTCTCTTTCCAGATTTTCTCAATCACATCCGCATTCATCGCCAGGCCTGCAACAACACCTTCAACCGTCCATTCTTTTTCATAGATTGCTTCGGAAAAGGCAACGGTTCTTCTTACAGTAAGCGGCTTGGGTATCTCGGTCATGACAATCTGTTTAAGATTAGCCATAAAAAGTCTGCATGCAATTCCTGATGCCATCTCGCCGGCACCCTTTATAACTATCTTTAAATCCTGAATTCTGTTGTTCATCACAATCCCTTCCCGAAAAAACATACAGGATAACGGCAAACATTGCAATGCAGACAAAGACCGCCGTATGAAAGTTTAGCCGAATCATTTTTACGTATTTCCTCCCCTGCCATAATCCTTGGGAGGAATATATCAAGCGCGGTGTGCTTGCTGTAATAAACACATGCAGGCGCGCCAAGAATATATTTATCCTTTATACGTGCCACAAGGAACATAGCTCCCGGAAAAACAGGCGTACCATAAAATATAACTTTAGCTCCTGTTGATTCGATCCCATCCTTTGTCACATCGTCCGGATCAACAGAAAGACCTCCTGTTGTTATAACAATATCTGCGCCCTTTTCAAGCAGTGCATTAACGGCATTTCCTATAGTTTCAACATCATCCGGAACAAGAGTCTTGCCTATAACATCCAGCCCGTATCCTCTGATTTTCTCTTCAACAACATAAGAACCGTCCTGTATCCTGCCGCTAAAGACCTCACTGCCCGTAATTACAAGGCCTATTTTAAGGTCTTTAAAAGGGCTTATTGAAATAATCCCCTTCTTCCCTACCCTCTCTGCCCTTTTCAACACCTTCTCATTCGTGTAAAGGGGGATAATCCTTGTTGCTGCAACAATATCGCCTTCTTTCACCGGGTATCTGTTCGGGACGGTGCTCAAAAGCACATCGGAAATTCTATTGATTTCATAGAGATGTTTTTCATTCACATAAAAAAGGCCCTTCACCTTACTTACTATATTTGCTTTTCCTTCCTTCGCAGGAACAGACTCCATATTGCTGTCTATGATGGATCGGGCAATCCTCATGCCTGCCTCATCTTCGTGGATACCCTTAAGTTTCTTATCAAAAATGAATACTTGCCCTTTACCAAGATCTAAAAGTTTTTCTACATCATCTTTTTCGATAATCCTTCCCCTTTTGAAGGCCACATCCTTTTTCTTTCCGGGGATAATCTCGGTAATATCATGGGCAAGCACCAACCCGAGCGCATCCTCCACTTTAACCTTTTTCAATCCTGTATCCCCTTTCTTTTAAAAGATTTATTGTTTCAATAGTATCTATGTCGAAAACACTTCCCTCATCACCCTTTATAAATACCACATCTTCCATATGTTTATCTATGATTTCCCTTAAGCCTCTGTCCCCTGTGAGTATCTTCATCTCCTCAATGTAAAGCTTGATTTTCACCATTACCGGATGTCCCTTGTTGTCATTATATTCAGGAATAAGCATTCGAGGACCTTCGTTCAAATACATATCCAGCATACTGCTTATTGTTTCCCTTTTTATAAAAGGCTTATCGCCAAGATGGAAAAAGACACCATCAGCGTCCTCAATAAAGGGAAGCACAGCCTTTACTGATGAGGACATGCCATCTTTGTAATCAGGGTTGTTAACAAGTACAATAGATATGGAAGAGGAGAGAAAAAAGTCTTCAAGCTCTTTTTTAATTTCAAGGCTTTCAGGATTGGTAACAATAAATATCTTTTCTATACCTTCTATACAAAAACATTCAACAGTCCTGGCAATTACCGACTGACCGTCTATTTTTACTGTAAGCTTATTAAAACCAAGTCTGCTTGAAGTACCGGCAGCCAATATTACCGTATATATTTTTTGCATGTTCTGCCATAAACTAACAGCTAAAGCTGCCTTTCTGTCAAAGGGTTTTTGCTACTGCTTTATTGAGATCGCTGATCAGTACACTTACATCGATCCCGTGGATTTCAGCTCCTTGTTCAATGTTCTCGAAAAGGGCAGCCTGGCATCCGATACAACCAAGTCCATGCTGTTCAAATACCCGGATTGTCTCAGGATACTTTTTTACGACATCATCAATAGACATGTTTTTATCAATCATTTTTATACTCCTTACTATTACTGGGACACCCGCAAGCGGGTACTCGGTCGCCCCCTCTTCACGACCCGCAGCGGGTGCCCCGGCTCGAAGATACTTCCCCTCTCGCCCGCTTTGCGGGGTATTTTCACGGATTGCAACTTAATGCGCTTATTTTCTTATGCCATTCATCAATTTTCATGTTACTTCTGACAATTCCATTTAAGTTAAAAAACATCTGCTGAAAAGATATAAATAATAGTGTCTTTTGATTTCCAGGCGTTTTTTGGAAGACCTGCCTTATAACATGTGTGCTCAAGAAAAGTCATCCTGTCCCAGTTATATTCCGTAGCCACCTGTGGGAGCAGAAGCCCGGAATTGTATCCTTTCTCGATGTATAAACCATGAATGCCAACTTCTATCTCTGCAATATCTTCGATCTTTTTCATGGGGGTTAAAACAGAAATTTCTATATTGATATCCTCCCATTCTTTTATATCAACAGGATCAAACCTCGGATCATGAAATGCCGCTTGTATCGCTGTCTCTTTCACAGTCTCAAAAATAGGCAATATAGCGTTTATGTAGCCGATACATCCTCTTAAATCACCTTTCTTTTTAATTGTAACAAAGGCACCACCTTTTTCCTTCAACCTTTCCGGGATTTGTACGACCTCTTCCGGCCTTCCGAATAAAACAGATTCTATCGCATTTCTTGCAAACCTTTTAAGCTCTGCCTTTTCTTCTCCAGAAAGACTCAATTAAGGTTCTCCTTATTTTCAGAAGGTTTATAGAATACACTTGAAACATAGCCTACAACCCCGCTTTTATCACCTGATACTTCGCCAGAATTTGCATATTTCAAAACCTTTGAACCTGTTGCACCACATTTTTCAGATACCATCATAGTTGTTATCATCGTACCAAAACCGCAAGCTTCGCATTTATTCCGGCTAAAATCCTCGGCCAGTCCCTGTGTGTTGAATTTTTCAAGATGCTCAACAATAACTTTGTCAATGTTTACTGCTTCGTCATATGGATAATAGTGGGAAAGGTCTGAACTTCCTACTATTAAGAAATGCTTGCCGCTCTTTTTTAGCACTTCATAAAGGCATCTCGACAATTCCTCACATACTGACAGGTCCTGTGTTCCCATTATAAGTGGAACAAGTTTAAATGAATTAAGAACAACTTGCAGAAAGGGGAGTTGGACTTCAAGGGAATGTTCTCCTATGTGTGCCTTGGTATTTATATTTACCGCACTACCTTCTTTTAAAATCTCCTCAGATAAATCCTCGTCTATGTCTACTATTCCAAGAGGCGTTCTGTAACCACCGTTGTTTTGTATTGCAACTCCTTCAAAATTCACTCTATGGCTCGGTGCTATAATAATTACAGCATCATAGATCCTGCCAAGCAACGACTTATAACCGTAAGCAGCCACCGGGGCCGAATAAACATACCCTGCATGAGGAGAAATCATGCCGATAACTTCTCCTTCGACGGCATCAAAGACCGCATTTTCCATATATTTTGCTAAATCTCTCCGTAGAATTTCCGGGTTGCCCGGATAGAACATTCCACTTACAGCCGGTTCTCTGATATATACCATATTACTGATTATATCACATTTTTATTTGGTGTAAACAAGCTAAACTTGTTATACTGTTTTGAAGCTCTGGACATAGTGCCGGCCGCTTCCGGCTAAAAAATGCCGTACTAATATGATCCTTATCGGGATTTGCAATTAATTTGCAACATATTATAAGAACATACTTCAAAGGGGTGCGGTAATCATGAATATACGTTTTGATGACATTGACACAATGCTTTTTGATTATGAAGGGACCCTTGTCGATTTTCAATGGAAACTTTCCGAAGCAGTTGAAACAACTCTGAAGATGCTCTTGGATGTTGGTTTTGCTAAAGACCGTATTAAAAGCAGAAGATACTCCACTCTGATGAAAGAGGCCATGCAGGCATCAACTGAAATAGGTTTGGATCCTGATCAAGTGCAGGAGAAGATAGGTTGTATCTATGATCAATACGATGAAGATGCCCTGACACGCTGGGCATTACGACCCGGTGCAAAAGATTTTCTTCTTGCAATCAGAGCAAAGGGGGTTCGTACCGGTCTTGTAAGCAATGTAGGAGGCAAGACCCTTACAAAGGCTTTATCGAAACTTGGCCTGGAAGGGCTTTTTAATATTTCCCTGAGCCGCAATGATGTCCTGAATCTTAAGCCCAGCCCTGATGGGTTAAATATGGCAATGGAATGGCTGAGGGCAAAAAAAGATAAGACCATTTTTATGGGCGACAGTCTGGATGATATCAATGCTGCAAGAAATGCAGGTCTTCGGGTAATAATCATTACAGAAGGGGAAAATGTAAAGGATGATATTCTGACTGCAAAACCTGATCATGTAATTAAAAACTATGAAGAGCTTCTTCGTGCACTTTGATAGCGTATCAATTCGTCTTCATTTATATAACTTTGTTTATTTTGCCAAGGTAAACATTTGAATAATCAATTTTTCCATAAATATTTGCCTGAATGTGATAGTTTTTCTATTTTTCTCCGAAAAATACAATTTATTATTTTTCCAGAACAAACTTAACTCCACTGTAAAATCATAGTCTTACATATTTTATCTCAGCCTTGTCATCCATATAAATATAATTAGCCAATATTTTACGTATTGTCATCCAATAGAATTAAAAATTGAAAACTACAAAATTATTCCAACTTTTCCTACACAAACTGTCGTACATATCCTACATACAAAGAATCTAAATTGTTGTACATTGTATAACATATTGTATAACATTTTATTAATAACAAAAAACGACCAAAAAATAAAAGATTCTAAAAGGAGGTTATTCGTGAGGTTAAAGGGTTCTATTTTAATAATATTGGTTTTAGTAGCTTCTATATTTATGTCAGGTACGGCAATGGCTTATACGCTTACAACTACCGGAAGCAACACGAATGCAACATTGTATGGCTATAATGGCTATGGGCCGTATCAGACAGGGCAAGGAGGAGAATTTACATTACAGCCTGGTGATGGTCTAGAACCGCTTCTCAACAATTACAGCTTGTTAGCAAAGATCTACATAGGCGGAAATTATGCTCTCCAAAGCTTTTGTTTGGAATATCCCGAACACATTTGGGGAAACACCATTAACAGTGTGGTTCTCAGTAATGCAGCGGTATATGGTGGAGGAGGTGCAGCAGGCGGTAGCGATTCATTGTCTAAAGGTGCGGCATGGCTCTATTACTATTTTTCACAGGGTACTTTAGGCTCTTACGATTATAATACAGAAGCAGGCAGACACAATTCTGCCAGCGCTCTCCAGAATACGATATGGTGGCTCGAAGGAGAAGTATCTGACCCTGGCGATGGCAATACATTCAGACACCAGGTTATGGAAAAGTTTGGAACCGAGTATAATGCCAAGGATAATAATTTCAACGGGTTAACTCGTGAATATCCTGTAATGGTTGCAACATTGTGGGAACAAGGCTTTGCAGGAGTGAGTGGCCATGAGAGACAGGATATGTTAGTTACCACCGGCACCGTTCCTGTTCCACCTGCAATATATCTTTTAGGTGCAGGACTCATGGGAGTCGGAGTCATAAGAAAAAGAGTAAACAAGATTTAAATACCTCCTTATCATAGATAGAGGCAAGGTTACCCCCCAACCTTGCCTCTTTTTTTCTTGCAACAACAATATTAGTACATGAACTTGGTCCATCAATTAATTACTACGAATATCATTGACTATTCCGGACATGTAGTGATATTTTAGAATCATGTTTGGTATCGGATTTCCTGAACTTATAATTATACTTGTTATAATATTCATCATCTTTGGCGCAGGTAAGCTCCCCGGCTTAGGTGAGGCAATCGGTAAAAGCATTAAGAATTTCAAGAAAACATATAAAGAACCTGACGCAATAGATATATCCCCCCCTAAAGACAGTAAAATTAACGACAAGTCTTCTTAATAATCATCGTGGAACAAAAAGCGTTTATAGGAATTGGTTCAAATATCGGCAACATCACAGATAATTGCAAGTTAAGCATAATGAAATTAGCAGAAGACAAGAGGGTCAGGTTAATTTCCATATCTTCCCTTTATTCCACATCACCGGTATCAACAATAGAACAAAACAACTTTATTAATTGTGCAACATGTGTCATGTGGAATGGCTCGCCCTTTGACCTGCTACGTTTTCTTAGCAATATAGAAAAAACAATGGGCAGAAAAAGAGTTTTAAAAAACGGTCCGAGAATAATAGACCTTGACATTCTGCTCTTTGGAGATCTGGTGCTTGATACACCGTTATTAAAGATACCCCACCCTGAGCTTCATAAGAGAAAATTTGCCATTATTCCATGTATTGAAATTGAACCTGCAATCGTTCATCCAATATATGGAAAACAGCTTAAAGAGTTTCTTTCCGATATTGGCGATGAGCAGAATATAGAGATGATCAAATCCCCTGATTTTCCATTGACAAAAAACACCTGCAGAGATTAGGATGTATTATCAAAAAATACTGAAAGGAGCTAATAACTATGCCGGAAGTTGACGAATCTGAAAAGGAAAAGCAGTTTTATATAGACATACCTGCCAAAAGTGAGCCTTTTTTTCTGAAGGGCTCCAACAACATAGACTGGGGGATGAAAAACCGTTTGTCCAGGATATTTAACCCTAAGTCCGGTAAAACAGTTATGCTTGCTATCGACCACGGATATTTTCAAGGCCCAACAACAGGCCTGGAACGTGTTGATGTAACTATCCTGCCGCTTTTACCCTATGCAGATACGCTAATGCTTACCCGTGGCATCTTGAGGACAATTATCCCACCCGACTTTGACAAAGGAATAGTTCTGAGAGCAAGCGGAGGACCAAGCATTTTGAACGAGCTTTCAAATGAGCAAATTGCAATAGATATTGATGAAGCCATCCGTTTGAATGTTTCAGCTATGGCTGTTCAGGTTTTCATCGGGGGACAGATGGAAACGCAATCGGTACACAATATGACCCGCCTTGTGGATATGGGCAACCGCTACGGTATTCCCACGCTCGGTGTTACCGCAGTAGGCAAAGAAATGGCACGGGATGCAAAATACATGCGTCTGGCATCCCGCATCATTGCAGAACTCGGAGTAACATACGTAAAAACCTACTATGTGCCTGAAGGTTTCGATACTGTTGTAGCCGCCTGTCCGGTACCTATTGTTATTGCAGGAGGCAAAAAATTACCTGAACTTGAGGCCTTGACAATGGCTTACAATGCCATCCAGGACGGTGCGGCTGGCGTAGATATGGGCCGTAATATTTTTCAATCAGAATCGCCTGTTGCCATGATTAAAGCAATTAGGAAGGTTGTTCATGAAGGAGAAAATCCTAAGGCAGCTTATGATTTCTTCCTGACCGAAAAGAACGAAGCGAAGAAGGGATAAACCGGTCATGCGCGTAGGAATGTATTATAGCAACAGCAAAGTAGAGGTAGAAGAATTGCCGATCCCCGTGGTGGGCAAAAGGGATATCCTTATTAAGGTTATGGCAAGCGGCATTTGCGGCAGCGACATCATGGAATGGTACCGTATAAAAAAGGCGCCTTTAGTGCTTGGGCATGAACTGACCGGCGAAATAGTTGAGGTCGGGGAAGAGGTTTTAAAATTCAAAAAAGGCGACAGGGTCTTTGCAACACACCATGTGCCATGCGACGAATGCCATTTCTGCCTCACCGGCCATCAGACAGCATGCCAGGTATTTCAAACGAAAAATAATTTTGATCCGGGCGGATTTTCAGAATACCTGAAGGTATCAGGGAAAAGCATCGATACCGGCACACTGCTCCTTCCTGATGAAATGACCTATGAGCAAGGGTCATTCGTTGAACCCTTAGGAACAATAGTCAGGGGACTGAGGGCTGTTGCCCTGAAGCCCGAAGACACCTTGTTGGTTCTTGGCTGCGGTATTGCCGGTCTGCTTATGATTAAGCTTGCCCATTCTCTTGGCGCCGGGAGGATCATTGCAACGGACATTGATGATTACAGACTGGAAGCTGCAAAGAGATTCGGCGCTGAACATACAATACATGCTGATGGAGATATACCTGGACTGATACAAAAGGTAAATCACGGCCGACTGGCAGATAAAGTTATTATCTGCGCAGGGGTTTTGTCCGCTGCACAGCAGGCTTTGCAGTCTGTTGACCGGGGCGGTACTGTTTTATTTTTTGCCGTACCTAATCCGGGACAAACGCTTAATATAGATTTCAATCCTTTCTGGAGAAACGACGTAAACCTCAAAACCTGTTACGGCGCTGCCCCGCTCGATAATGTACAAGCCATGGAATTGATCAGGGCCGGGAATGTTCATGTCGAAGATATGATTACACACAGATTCGGTCTTGAAGATATTGCCAAGGGATTTAAAGCTGCCGGCGAAGGAAAAAACTGCCTGAAGGTAATTATAGAACCGCATAAAAAATAATGTTTTTAACAGACAAGTTGTTTATAAACATTTGTTTGGGTGATTGATTTGCCGAAAAACATCCTTTTCGCTACATTCAGAGATACAGGAAAAGATTTTTTTTAAGGGGTTTGATAAGCTCTCATGCTGGAAATATGAGTATGCGCATCGGCAACAAGATATACATTACAAAAAAAGGTTCTATGATGGGCCGCTTAAAATTAAGTGATATCATTGAACTGGAACTTGAAAGGGATGATCCTGGCCTGTCTTCTGCGTCATCGGAGGCAGTTGTACACTGGGCTATATACAAAAACACCAGCGCTCTCGCAATCATACATGCACACCCGCCTTATGCTACCCTATTCTCCATGATTAAAGATGAGCTTACACCGATTGATTCGGAAGGCTCTTTTCTTTTTAAAAAAATACCTGTCACAACTCCTGAAAACACTATCGCTTCGGAAGAAGCTGCAGAAATGGTCAGTGAATGCCTTAAAGACCATAAAATAGTTCTTGTTCGAGGACATGGCAGTTTTGCAAAGGGCAATACACTCGAAGAGGCCCACATGTTCACAAGCAGCCTCGAATCGTCTGGATTTTTTCTGTATCACTTAAATAGAATGTAAACGTTATAAAACTTCTATTTCTACTCTGCTATCCGTTTCTTAATGTCTTCTCTGAGAACTTTCTTGTCAACTTTACCCACTTTTGTCAAAGGCAGCATCTCAACGAATTCGATCCTCTCGGGAAGCTGTTGTACGGATGCGCCCTTTTCCTTCAGGAAGGCAATAATCTCTTCGAAGGTGAGCGTTATCCCTGGTTTCAGGGTAACATAGGCACAGATCCTCTCACCCAGTATCTTGTCAGGCATACCAACCACAGCGGTTTCTCGAATATACTGGTTTGCGCTCATTAGATTCTCAATTTCTAAAGCACTTATTTTTTCACCGCCTCTGTTGATGATGTCTTTAAACCTGCCCGTTATGGTAATGTTCCCATATTGATCTTTCTTTGCTTTATCACCGGTTTTGAAAAACCCGTCATCGGTAAATATCAGGCTGTTTTCATCCGGGGATTTAAAGTAACCTGTAAAAATACCCGGACCTTTTGAGACAAGTTCCCCTTCCACTCCTGTCGATACTTCGTTTCCTTCTTCATCAATGATTTTGATCGTATCATAAGGACAGACTTTTCTGCCTACACTATTGCATATGATATCAATACTGTCCCCCGGCCTTGTGGCTGTATTAGTGCCCTCGGACGAACCAAATCCGTTTATAAATATACACTTTAACTTGTCATATACAGCCATGACCAGATCCGGAGTACTCGGTGAACCACCGACAGATATTGTCTTTAACGAACTCAGGTCATACTTTTCGAGGTTTTCCATGTTAACTATCCTGGCAATCAGGGCTGGAACAGAAGGCATAGCCGTAACCTTTTCCGACGCAATACGTTCGCAAATGTCTTCGGCCTGTACCGAATCAAGCAGGACAAGCTTTGCATAATTAAATATTGCCGCACCAATTCCCCAGTGCATAGCCATACTGTGCGTTACGGGCGTTATGACCATAATGGTATCATTGCTTGTGATTTCCCATGCCCTCGAATGATATTCTATGTTGCATATATAACAGTTGTGTGTCCGTACACTTGCCTTCGGCAATCCCGTTGTTCCTCCTGTAGGCATTATATGGGAGGCCTCATCAGGGTCAGGCCTCCGATCATTTAACGCTTTAAGATTTTCCTCGGTCAGCTCCGCTTCTTCGATCAATGCATCTAAAGTTGTATATTTGTTGTTTTTCTCTGTCCGGACTTGGATTATGTGCTTAATCTGTGGATTTTCTTTCAATACGTCATCAATTATCGGCTGGTAGTCGATCTTACCGTACTTTTGAGGCAGAATCCAGGCCACAGGTTTTGTTAATTTGGCAAGATGGTTAATCTCTAACTGATTATGCCTCGGAATGAGAAGCACTGTAATAGCGCCAATTTTCTGCATGGCAAAAAATGTCAGAATATATTCGTGCCAGTTAGGAAACTGAAGCATGACCTGGTCACAAGGTTTTATGCCAAGTTTCATCAAACTGATTGCAAGGCGATCAACCTTTTCCCGTAGTTCCTTATATGTCCAACGGCCCACATCGTCAACCAGAGCAATTTTATCAGGGTAAAGGTCTGTGGCTTTATCAAACATATCTCCCCATGTCATTCCAAGCCACCACCTTAATCTGTTGTACTTCTCCCGGTCTTCCTTTGCATATTCCGTAAAACCTTCTATCGCCATATAAAGCTACCTCCTTGCCTGAATTTGCTCGTAGCGTCTCCTTATGGGTCCGAAGAACTTCGTGATTTTCCACAAAATAAACACCCAGAATAAATATCAGTGTATGAAATAGATGTGCATGGAATGATATTACCTTTTCGAAAATTTTTGTCAAGAAAAATTAACTTAACCTACAACTGCTGTTTTTCCTGTTGACAATCCGGTAATTGTATTGCAAATTGTAAACAAATTATTTAATTAGTGAAATAATGCAATCAACCAGGGATGAAGCTTTTTACAACAGGTCATTGGAAAGAGCATTGCAGATACTGATTGTTTTTAATAACAATTTACATGCACTTTCTCTGGCTCAGCTTTCTAATATTCTCAGTCTACCCAGAGCTACAGTTTTAAGACTCTGTTCAACACTTGTAAAATATGGTTTCCTTAGACAGGATCAGCAATCAAGGCAATATTCCCTCGGTTTTAGATTGTTCGAATTGGGAAGTATCGTTTTTAACTCTTTATCTCTTAGAAATATTTCATCTCCACATATAAATAAATTACAGATGAGTCTGGGCAAAACAGTATTTCTGGGGATTCTTGATCGTGATGAAGTACTGTATTTAGACAAAAGGGACGACCCGAGAAACCCAATTCGTTTCACTTCGGAAATGGGCACACGCCGCCCTCCATATTGGGGTATGATGGGGTTAGTTTTAATGTCATATCTGCCCAATGAAGAAATCGAACGACTCTTGCAAAAGAATCCTTTGACGGCCTTTACAAAAAAATCCATTACAAATAAAGAAGAATTCATAAAATTGCTTCATAAGGTACGAAAACAAGGATTTGCTTTTGATAATGAAACAGTTTTTGAAGGTATTAATGGTATTTCCGCTCCGATTCGTGATTTTAATGGAAATGTTGTGGCTTCTTTAGGAGTTGGTTTTATCTCATCATCTGCTGATTCAGAAGACCTTAAGATAATAGTAAAAGAGGTCATGGCAACAGCTATGATCATTTCTAAAGAATTAGGTTATTCTGAAAAAGCAGAGTAAATGATTTTTTTAAATTTGTTTAATTTTCATATATTTATTTTACAATTTTCTTTTGTATCTGTTTACCTGTTAATTTCATTGACAATTTCCTAACTCCTCTTTTTTACTTGACAATCTTTTGGCATAGGTAATATCATTCTATGAAAGACTATTTCATTCAACGATATGCTTTCCGAGCGCGTTATAATATAACATTAGGGTAGGTAATATAATTTTGTCTAAGTTTAGATTTCACAAATATCTCTTGACAAGCGGCCTTGCTTTTCTTAAAACTAAACATATTAAGATTGTGATCAATTTATATAGAACAATACACTCATCTATGTTTTTGAGGAAATTTATTTGATATCCATATCAAAATATCTCGATAACAGCAATATGATGAATCATTACCAAAGAAACAGTTATGCTTTTCGGCTGCTTCTATGCATTTATACGGATAAAATGTAAGGAATAAGGAGGTATAATGGATCAAGCGTATAAAATTCTTCAAAAAGTGAGTAAAGTCCTAAACATTATAGGCGGTACAGCTCTTACTTTAATGATGTTTTTGACCGTTTCTGATATTTTCATGAGAGCCGGCAAACATCCCATCCTGGGCACATACGAAATAGTGTCCTTATTGCTTGCGATTGTGATCGGTTTTACCATCCCCCAGGTATCGTTGGATCGCGGGCATGTATATATGGAAATTCTCCTGGATAGACTACCCAAGAATGGCAAGGCCATAATGAACACCTTTTCACGGGTTCTGTGCATCTTTCTATTTGCCCTTATAGGATATAACCTTTTCATGGTCGGCAACGAATTTCATGCATCAGGCGAAGTCTCATCCACGCTCAAGATACCCTTTTTCCCCATTGCATACACCGTGGGAATATGCTGCTTTGTCGAGTGCCTGGTCTTTATCTCCGACATCGTGAAAGTCTGGGGGGGTCAATATGAATGAAATCACCGCAGGTATTATAGCACTGGTTGCACTGCTCCTTCTTTTCACAACAGGTATAGAACTTGGCTTCGGAATGGCCTTAATAGGTTTTGCAGGTTTCGCTTACTTAAACGGCTTCCAGCCTGCCATGCAACTCGTAGGCAGAGATATTTATGACGTCATAACGAGTTATGGATATACGGTTTTTCCTCTCTTTATCCTTATGGGTCAAATAGGTTTTAACGCAGGCATTGCAGTAAGATTGTACGATTCTGCGCATAAATTTGTCGGCCACATACCCGGCGGTCTTGCCATGGCCACTGTAATTGGGGCTACCGGTTTCAAGGCCATTTGCGGATCCTCTGCCGCTACCTCGGCCACTTTTGCCAGCGTTGCGGTCCCTGAGATGGACCGTTACGGTTATGACAGAAGATTATCAACAGGTATAGTCGCAACAGTAGGAACGCTGGGGTGCATCATACCACCCAGTGTAGTGCTCATTCTATTCGGCGTTATTACCGAACAATCCATAGGAAAGCTTTTCCTGGCCGGGATAATACCTGGACTCATTATAGCCTTTTTCTTTCTCGGGATTATTTATGCATGGGCAAAGATTAATCCAAAGATCGCACCCATGTCGGAACGGTCAACATGGAAGGAAAGAATACGCTCACTGCCGGAGGTTGCATGGATATTGCTTATTTTTTGCCTTGTCGTCGGCGGAATCATGGCAGGTTTTTTCACACCCACCGAAGCAGGGGCAATGGGCACCTTTGCTGTGCTTGTTCTGGCAATAGCTAAAAGAAACTTAAATTTTAAAGGATACGTCAAATCCGTCTCAGACGCTCTTCGTACTGCCGGGATGATTCTCATGCTCATAACCGGCTCTGTGATACTTGGCCATTTTATCGCTGTTACAAATATTCCCCAAAACACAGCAGACTGGCTTGTGTCGCTGCCCTTGAACCGTTATATTATCATGATTATGATTTGCTTTGTTTACGAGATCGGGGGGTCTTTTATAGATGACCTGGCATTTATGATCCTTGCAACTCCTATCTTTTACCCGGCTGTACAAAAGCTCGGCTTCGATCCTATATGGTTCGGCATAGTAATCGGCGTTGTTGTCATGATCGGCGTGGTTATTCCGCCCGTAGCTGTCTGTGTATTCGTTGTAAAGAACATAACCAAGGAGCCTATGGGCCGGATATATAAGGGTGTAACACCGTTTCTGCTTTCTCTTGTAACTGTCTGGGGACTTCTTTTTGTTTTTCCTCAACTCGCCCTCTGGCTGCCATCACTTTTTTATAAATAAAAGAGATGAGCATTAAGAAAGTCATAAGTTGCAGTGTAGTGGTTACTTAGATATACTTGAACAAAGGCGGCAATGTGTTACAATACAGTAAATATAATAAACTATAAGGAGGCAGCACAATGAAAAGGAAGAGCATATTACTTATTTTTATCGTTTTGTTTTTATTTTCAACACATGCTTCAGCCGATGTCATTAAGCTTAAAATGGCTAATTATTTTCCCCCTATGCATATGAATTCAATAATGATGGGTAAGTACTGTGAGGAGCTTAATAAAAAGCTTGCCGGTAAAGTGGAGTTAACACAGTATACAGGAAGCACCTTGCTCAGCGCTGATAAGATGGCTGCCGGGGTACTAACCGGTATTGCCGACATGGGACTTTCAAATCTATCTTATACAAGGGGACGTTTTCCGGTTATGGAAATCATGGAACTGCCTCTTGGTTTTCCCAGCGCCTGGATTGCGGGTCATGTGGCCAATGACTTTTACAGCAAATATAAACCAAAAGAATTTGATAAATATCAGGTGATTATGCTCAGTACATCTCCGATAAATGTAGTCCAGACTGTTAAAAAACCTGTTAATACACCGGAAGACGTCAAAGGATTAAAACTGAGGGGCACAGGAAGACTCGGTGATATTGTAAAAGCCTTTGGCGGCACTCCAATTCCTGTTTCTACGCCAGAAATGTATGATTCGCTCAAAAAGGGTGTCATTGAAGGCGCATTGCTACCGCTTGAAACATTGAAAGGTTTTAAAACAGGCGAAGTCATGAGATACAGCACTGCGTCATGGAGGGTAGGAAGTGCATATTGTTTCTATGTTGTCATGAATAAACAGAAATGGGCCAGTCTTCCCCCGGACGTGCAGAAGACCATTACCGAGTTTTCCAAAGAGTTTACTGAACGCTGGACTGTTGAGTGGAATAATATAGACATTGAAGGCAAAGAATATTTTCTCAAACAGGGCGGCAAAATCATACCTCTCAATGAAGTAGAAAATAGTAAATGGATAGCGGCCGCTCAGCCTGTTATCGAAGACTATAAGAAGGATCTGACTTCCAAGGGTTTTAAGGCTGCTGAGATTGACGGCTGGATAAAATTTGTAAAAGAGCGCATCGAATACTGGACAAAACAGGAAAAGGCTAAGAAAATTCCTACTGCTTATCAGTATTAATTATTTTCAACTTTGATCTTTAATAAAAGGCCACGCTTCACCGGAAAATGATGGAGCGTGGCCTTTTAAATAAACAGCCCCCCGATATAAAGGTGTATATACAATAACATGGATAATTTTCATGATATTTCCGATAAACTTATGACTCTGAAAGAAGCCGTTGCAAGGTTTATCAAAGACGGCTGCCAGTTGGCTATTGGAGGGTTTACAGTATCAAGGAATCCGATGGCCCTTTCATACGAGATCACCCGACAACATATAAAAAATATACATCTTGTGTGCCACTCCAATGGTCAGGCGCTTGATGTGCTTATTGGTGCAGGCTGCGTAAAGAGGCTGGAGATTGCATACGGGGGCAATGGAAGGTATGCGCCTACCTGTATAAGGTTCAAGAATGCGGTTGAAAAAGGCGAAATTGAAGTTGAGGATTATTCAAATTATCAGATGAGTTTGCGTTTTTTTGCAGGCGCTCTCGGAATTCCTTTTATGGCGACAAAATCCGGACTAGGCACCGACATAGTCAATCTGGAAGGATTTTCAAAAGAAACAAGAAAAGAAAGAAAGGTGGCAAAAAAGAAACTGGTTATTGCACAAAATCCTTTTAACGAAGATGATGATAAGATAGTGCTACTCCCTGCATTAAATCCTGATGTCGCCTTAATTCATGCCCAATATGTGGGGGATGACGGCACCGTCCGCATTAAAGGATTAACCTTTGCCGATATAGAACAAGCTAAATCTGCAGATATTGTTATCGTCACATGCGAGGAGATTGTTCCTGCAACATTCATCCGTACAGATCCGGACCAGAATTCGCTGCCGCCTTTCTTTGTTGATGCAATCGTAAAAATACCCTATGGTGCACACCCAACATCATGTTACGGCTTTTATGATTATGATCCTAAACACCTGAATATCTTCAAAAAAGCTGCAAAAGATGACGATCTTTTCAGACAATATCTTGACGAATGGGTGTATAGCATCTCTTCGCACGATGAATATCTTGATAAAATCGGCATTTCAACACTTCTCAGGATTAAAGCCAATCCTGTACTCGGGTATGCACCTGGTCTTGACAGAAGATAGTGGAGATTGAATAAATATGGCGGATTACAGCGATAATGAAATAATGGCAATCAACGCCGGAAGGCTTATAAAAGATGGAGACATTATATTTGCCGGAACAGGTTTATCAATGCTTGCTGCTACTGCGGCAAAAAAAATCAGTGCCCCGAAGGCAGTTATTTTCTTTGAAACAGGCGGTATTGACCCTACCCTTGATGAAATCCCTATGGCTGTATCTGACTTAAGGGTTATGAGTAGAACTTGTTTAAATTCCGGGCTCATTGAGGCCTTTTCGATTGTGGGACACAGAAAGCTCCGCACCATTGCCTTTCTCGGTTCTGCCCAAATTGATAAATACGGTAATTTAAATACAACTGTTATAGGGGACTACCATAAACCTGTAACAAGATTTTCCGGAAGCGGCGGCGCTTGTGATGTCGCTTCATTGGCATCAGGAGTTATTGTTTTTATGCAGCATGATAAAATGAGATTTGTAGAAAAACTCGACTATATGACAAGTATTGGTTGGTATAAAGGAGGCGATTCACGGGAAAGGCTCGGACTGCAAAGAGGCGGGACACTGGCGGTAGTCACAAATCTCTGTATTATGAAATTCGACAAAGAGACAAAGCAGATGTATCTTGCCGAATATTATCCCGGAATAAGCATCAACAGCATCGCTGAAAACACAGGCTTCTACATTGATACTTCAAGAGCAGTGGAAGCAGCAAGGCCGACTTCTGAAGAACTCAGGATATTGCGGGAAGAAGTAGATCCTCAGAATTTGATATTATGAAATACATATTGAATGAGGTTTTAATCTGTTGGACGAAATAAACTTGCAGCTAAAAGGCGTAAAAGGCTGGCTCTTGCTTATGTGCATAAGCCTGACAATTCTTGATCCTTCCTCTATCTTTTTAAATCTTATTATTATAACCAATCTGACAAAACCTTTTTTTAATAAACATCCGGAGTTATTAAAGATGGTACTCATAAACGGGATATGCAGCATAGGATTGGCAGTTTTCAGTGTATATGCAGGGTTATCCTTATGGAAAATCCTTCCCAATGCAGTAACCACTGCAAAAAAATATCTCCTTGCTATTTCGCTCTATTCGATCTTTTCAATATTTATCCCCACATTGGTAGGTCTCCAGGCGGAAACAATCAAAGGCATTTCCGGTAATAATGTATTGAACAGCCTGCTGACTGTTCTTTATGCATCGGCATGGTATCTATATTTGAAAAAATCAAGAAGGGTAATGGCTACTTACGGTTCTAATTTGTAATCCGTTAGCCTTATAAAATTTTTATAAAGGAGCAGTTCCTTTTCTTCATAAGATATCGGCAATGCAAGCACCTTTGAAAGCTCGCTTTTCATTGAGCCAAAAGGTACATCTGAACCAAAGAGAACTCTTTCCGGACCTATTGTTTGTACAAACCTTGAAATCGTATCCTGAGAAGCAAGGGCTGTGTCAAAGTATATGTTGTCTTTGTTTTTAAAGCTCCGCAAAAACGAATGAGGATCACCATCGAGCATGCCAAGATGCGGAATGATAAGGGAAATCCCCTCTGCCATCTCAACGAAACGTTCTGTAAAGTTAAGCTCTTCCTCAATAATAACAGGTTTTCCTATCATTTTAATTTTTTCTATAAGTCCGGGAAGAAACTCATCATTCAGAACATCATAATTTGAAGCCATATCCTGCCACCCTCTCATCCAGTGCCATTTTCCTCCGGAATATGAGTCAGGTATGGGATCAAAACCATATTTATCATAATCTTCCCTTATATAATGGTAGGGTATGAACTTTGAAATTCTCTTAGTCTCGTCAAGAAGCTTCACATTAATCCCATTATCCGCAATTGCAGTAGACGGGAACGGTATGATAACTACATGCGTCACACCCGATTCTTTTTGCTGTCTTTGGAGTTCCTCTGTGGTTACATCTATGCTCATTGATATAGAAGGTCCCCAGTGTGAATGACTGTCTATGATAATCTCAAAATTCATTGTTGAAAGATGCATAGCATAAATGATATTGTGTTGTAAAGCTTTGCATAGCCCGGAGAAGAGCCGGCGATCCTTTGTGTATTTTATTAAGGACAATGCATTTCTTTAACGCTATGAATAACAAACTATATAAAAAAACGGACGCAAGTCCTTGAAAAAGAGTAATAATGGATTTAAAAACCCCTTTGTTGACCGTTGATATAATTATTCGATATAAAGGAGGGATTGTCCTTGTTGAACGAAAAAACCCTCCGCCGGGATGGGCACTCCCTGGAGGGTTCGTTGAAATCGGTGAATCTGTTGAATATGCGGCAATTAGGGAGGCAAAGGAAGAAACATCCCTTGATGTAACATTAACCGAACAATTCCATGTTTACTCAAAACCTGGCAGAGACCCCCGTTTCCACACCGTTTCAGTGGTATTCATCGGTAATGGACAAGGTGATCTTCAGGGGAAGGATGATGCAAAAAAAGCAGAAGCATTTTCTGAAAATGAATTACCCGTGAATATCGCCTTTGATCACCCTCAAATTATCCTGGATTATTTTACATATATTCGAACAAATAAAAAACCGGATTAAAGAATCGTCATACGAATAACACCATAATGTATAATAAGTCTACTGCTTTAAAAAAAGGAAACATATTCAAGTACAGGGAATAAATTGGATCCACTGATTAAGAAATATTTTCAGGTTCTCGGAATTTCCATACATGCTTCACTTGAAGAGACGAAACAGGCATATAAGGACCTGGCCAGGGTTTGGCATCCTGACCGATTTATTGAAAACCCCCGCTTACAGAAAAAAGCAACCGAAAAACTCAAAGAAATAAATATCGCTTATGAAAAGCTATTATCCTTTTATGAAAACAAGAATAACACTTTAGACACACATCTTTATCCAGATGCAACACAGGAAGAAGTAATTGCTGAGCAATATCCTGAGGCACAGATTGGCAATACCGGAACCAACGCCAAAGATTATAGTCTTTTAGCATGGATTACGGTAATTTGTGTTTTGGTCATACTGACAATTATCGTAATAATCCATCTAAATAAACGGCCTGAGTCCAATACATCCCCCGCTATTTTAATGCCGGATCAGATAAAATCTTCCAAATCCGATGTCGTTGAACCATCAACCGTAAAACCAGCGGTTCATGGTAAACCTTCAGTCAAAACAACTACTACTAAAATGAAAAACAATATATTAGCAAAAAAAGAATATTTTACATTAGGTTCTACAACGGACGATGTACTGGCAATACAGGGGACTCCGACACAAATTTCAGGAAGCAGGTGGAGCTATGGATTCTCATACGTCGATTTTGAAGCCGGACGGGTGGTAAGATGGTATAACAGCAAGCTTGAACCCCTGCATATCAAGATGGCGCCCCTCAAGACACCTGACATACAAAAAGAATACTTTACATTAGGCTCTACAACGGACGATGTACTGGCAATACAGGGGACTCCGACACAAATTTCAGGAAGCAGGTGGAGCTATGGATTCTCATACGTCGATTTTGAAGCCGGACGGGTGGTAAGATGGTATAATAGCAAACAGGACCCTTTGCTTGTCGAAGAGGGACCTTGAATTTATTTTATAACAACAGTTTTTAAGGGATATAGTCTTATGTTCCGGTATCGCTCAAGTTCATGCCGAACAATGTTGGTTTTCCAAATATTTTTTTGAGGTATTCCAGCATAAGCTCTTGAAGCATCTGCTCTTTTGGTATATTGGCGGCAAAAGAAATTTGTTCATCTGATTCAGGCTTGCTGATTTTACCTGTCTGGACAGCCAAAGACCGCTGCTCCTGCTGTAGGGAAGCATATTTTTTGTTTAAATCTTCTGCCGGCATATTAGAAAGCCATTCGTAGACGGAAGCTATCTGGTTCGGAGCAGGCATACGAGGGGATTCAAGGTTCATTCTGCAGTCACGCGAAAAGCGTCTTAACCCTTCAATAATATGATTTGGTTTAACAAAATTTATTCCTGACCAGCCGGCGCGTAACCACTGGAAAACACCGGTCCTGACCATGACAGGCGCAGCACCTGATTCTACATAGACACCAACTGAAAAAAAATCGTAAATATATGATTTGACCCATCCAAGACCTGTTCTTGCAGAACCCGGTTCTCCAGAGTAGTAGTAGTTCCAGCTATTGTCATTGCCCAGAATAATCCCTTTTTTTCCTACATTGGATTTACTGATCTGTTTTGATACGGAGACCATTACCTGTCGTCCTTTGTAATTGAGTAAGATAAAAGTTCGTTTCAAATCGTATTCATGGTAGATGCCGGTATTGAGGTCTGGTGTGTCTGATTCATGCTGTATGCCGTGAATAACAACCGGAACTCCACCGGAAGGAACCGGCTTCCAACTGTTCGGCAACTTCTGAGATTCACCTCGGGAGTTTGTCCAGATAGAATACCGAAGAGAAGACGGTCTTGTGACCACTGGCGGGATAAAGGGGTGATATGAATATTCTATAAATCGGGGGAAAGATATTTTTGTGTCAAATTCAAAATAAGCCCCGGTACTGTCCATGGATTTCGGTAAAGCATATTCCTTGCTTTGCTTCGAACCAAGAACATAGTCTACGAGGACGGCAACAGCTTGTTCGTCAAGACCTGCTTTTGGTTCAACACAAAATTGCACCAGCTTCATTGCGGCATCATTGACAGATATTGGAGTGTCTGTTACTGGAGAAAACGCAATAACAGGTTTATGGAAAAGGATCAACAATAGCACTGGGGCAATGCAGATCAATGCCTGATAGAAAAAATAGTATCTTTTCATTTTGGAAATATTACGGGAAACACTCCTTCTATGTCGGGAATTATACAACCGGCGGCCTTCTGTGTCAACGAAATAATGGCCGCACTAAATAATCCAGGATATATCATTGGCGGACCGACACCTATACTTAATTTAATCGAAAATATGGGCTAATGGCAGTATTAATACGGGTTATGATAATAACGAGAAAGAACTCGTCAAAACTTCGGTCCTATTGAAAATTCAGCTAATTTTGCTTCAATAGTCTTCAGGGCATCTTCCGGCATAGTTCATGTGAACACTTTCTGGAAATCCATTTAAAAATCTGCTGTTGCAATCTTTTTTCTTGCATAATACTTATTTGTTTTTTGCTATCAAACCTGCTCTGAAGGCTTGTGTATATTTCCTGCAGAAGGAATCCTTTCCCAATAAAAGTTCTGATACAAGCAGAGATTCACGAAGACCCTGGTTCGTAGGGTCCATTATGGCAGAATCAAGACCGGCTTCCAGTGCCAATGTCAGAAAAGTTCTGTTAATTAAGGCACGGCCCGGCAAACCAAATGATATGTTACTCAGACCGCTTGTTATGTGTGCTTTAGGATACTCCCTCTTAATAGCCCTCATCGATTCCAACGCTATCAATCCAGCCCGTGTATCAGTGCCGATAGTCATAATCAAAGGGTCTGTATAAATCTTTTCGTCGGATATTCCTGCATCACGAGTAGCATTGAAAACCCTTTTTAATACCTTCATGCGGTCTTCTACGCTTTTCGGAATACCTGATTCGTCAAGAGCCAATGCAATGACTGCACAATTATGCTTTGCAACAATAGGAAGCATATTTTCCAACCGTTCAGGGTCACCGCTTATAGAATTGATCATCGGCACCTGCCTTGCATACTTTAACGCTTCGGTTAAAGCAACAACGTTGGTGCTGTCTATACACAAAGGGACATCGACTGCTTCCTGCACCATCGTCACTAACCAGACTAAATCATCGGGTTCCCTGTCCGGAGTCGTACCGGCATTCACATCCAGTAAGTCCACTCCTGCGTTGACCTGATCTTTTGCAAGGCTTTTAATAAATTCTACATCTCTGTTGACTATGGCAGTACGGACCTGCGTGCGCGTACCATTGATTTTTTCTCCGATGATTTGCATATATCCTTCCTTTATAATTTATTCAGTAAAAAGCAAAAAAACAATTGTCATCAAATTAATCCCACCAATGCTGCCCAACATGTTTATGACATAAATTAGGGGGTTTCACACTGACAAGATAACAAGGGGTATTTTAAACTACAGCGAGGAGAGACCTGATCGTCTTATATATCATAGTCTCTCCTCCGGTATCAGGGTCCCTACCCCATTTTTTATTTGTATACCCCATATTCTTTTGTGAAATCAATCATTGCGTGGACATTCTCGGCTTTACCTTCATCCATAGCTGTCCCTGTGCACATAAGATATCCGCCGCCTTTTCCTGCTATATCGATAAGGTTTTTGCAATATGCCCTTACATCGTCAGCGGTGCCGGTCAGCAGCAACCCTGATGGAATGTTTCCGCCAATGCATAACTTCTTTCCAATCTTTTCTTTCACTACAGCCATATCTGTGCGATCAAATACCCACATACAGGAGGTCTCCGGGAGTTCCTTCAGATACTCAAGCCGAGTGTTGTATGACCCCTCACAGAACAGGAAGGGCACGCACCCCTCGGCTGCCAGCCCAAGGATAACTGCCTTTAAAGTAGGCCAGTAAAATTCTCTGAACTGTGCATCCGACATAAACCCGTCAGCACCCTTATGTAGAGGGATAAACACAACCGGACAGCCCTGCATCGTTGCACCTCTCACACCCTGGCTGATAGCAAGGGGCGTGAGCCTTTCAACAGCTTTCAAAACCATGTCCGGACGCCGATACATGTCCATCATTGCAGCGCGTGTCCCCCTCAGGGTGTCCCCGAGAATATCAAAGGGAGCTTTTGTTGCGCCTCCAAAACAACCTGGGCAGCCCATACCCCTGGCTTGCATCTCAAAGCCTATAACTTTCTGTATCCATGCCATGGCCTCATTTCCTGCTTCCAATAGCGCCTTTAAGGCGTTCTGAACCGGTGGGATACCAAAGGGTATCATTTGTGCCGAGACTGTTACTACCTCCCAATTATCAGTAAAGGGGGTAATCATTTTCAATGGATCGAGTGCTCCGTAAACGCGAGGCATCAGGCATCTGATCCAGAAATCTGTTGGATCATTGATGAGTAACGGGTACTCCTCTGCCAGCATGTATTCGCCTTCCACGTACTGGTAGGCAGATTTTTCCGAGATCCCATGTCCCGGCAGCTTGTACTGTTTATAATCAAGAATATCAAAGATTTTTCCGTAACCGACAAGGGCTGGTGTAGTATAATAGTCAGGCCCATAATCCTTAATAAAGCTTGCTTGAGTTGAAAGCATTTTGTCAGTATCGTACATTGATTCATATGGCGTTACACCATATAAGTTGGTTTGCATAAATATTCCGAAAGGCAGCACAGGCACCCTGTCCGGAACCTTTTCCATGAGTACGATGTCCTTAAATCTTGTGACGGCTGCTTTAAAGTTGGCTTCAGCCTCAGCGTTCTGAAACTCGATACCTGTGGCAGCCAGCCATGTTTCAAATCTCGATGCTCTCTTTTCTGCTGCTGACATCTCTTCCCATTTCTTCTCCATTGACTTACCCCCCTATCCAGGATTTTGCCAGATTTACGGCTTCGATAGCATCTTTCCCATATGCATCTGCCCCAACATAGCCTCTTACCTGTTCATCAATCTGACCGCCACCAATCATAATCTTTACTTTATCTCTCAAACCTGCATCTTTTATGGCTTGTATTGTCTGTTTCATCGAATCAAAGGCCAGTGTTAAGAACCCGCTTAAACCAACAATAGTGGCGCCGGTTTCCTTTATTTTCTCCACAAATGTCGGCACAGGAACATCAACTCCAAGGTCATAAACCTCAAAACCATTTACATCAAGCATAAAAGCTACAATGTCTTTGCCAATATCATGTATGTCGCCTGCAACAGTGCCAAAAACAATCTTACCCAGTTTTTTTGCTTCAGTTGTCTTCGATAGTTCCGGTTTAACTATAGCAGTGATACCTTTCAGTATCTCGCCGGAATATAGCAGATCGGGTATGAAATACTCGCCGGCAGCAAAACGTTCTCCAACAATTTCCAGTGCACGTCTTGCATCATCAAGAATTTTTAGCGGCTCTTCGCCGGCATTCAATCTGTCCTGAACCATTTTTAAAACTTCATCTTCTTTTAAATCAGCTAACGCGTTAACCATATCTTCGGCCATGCCTTTACCTCCTCACTTTAAATTAGGTTCTTCAGTATTCAGTAGTAAATACTTTTGCCTCTCTTGTCACCCCCTTGATTCAGCGTTCTCGAGCATATCAACGTTGTCGGACAAAAAGATAAAACTGAAAAAACTTCTTATCTGTCAAGTGCTATGTTTGTGTATATCGGGACAATATAACGTTTTTCCGTTCCTCTTGACCTATATTTTTTTATATTGTATATTATATATATAAATTGTCAAGCATAATGCTCTATATTTATATATATAAATTTATTAAAAGGAAACCGGTACCTTAATGAACCAGGATACCAAGACTAAAATCATTGACCGCAGCTCCTATGAACCTGCCTATATGCAGCTCGTGCGCATTGTAAGCGAGCAGATTGCCTCAGGCATTTTACGCTCAGGCGATCAACTGCCTGCAGAAGCCCAGTTCTGCACACAATATAACATCAGTCCCATGACCGTACGTCGTGCCATAAACATCCTTGTTGAAAGAGGATTTGTCAGCGCCACCCAGGGAAAGGGCACATTTGTCAAATCTCTCAACATTGGCGAGGCAGTTTTCCGGCTCCAGGAATTAAAGAATAACTGGTCTCAGGGGGATAGTACAACCGTTCGGTTATTGGAGGCACGTATAGTGTCTGCTGACGAACGCGTGGCCCGTAAACTGGCTATTGCACCCGGTGAGCGAACCGTCTATTTGAGGAGGCTTGTATTAAATGAAAATGTACCGACCATGTATCACCGTGAATATGTGGTCTACGATCCTAAACGTCCTCTGTTGGAGGCACAGCTCCAGATAACATTATTGGAGGGTTTGCTGCAGGGACAAAGCAGCGGAGGGTTGAGTCGAGGTCATCTGACTATTGAACCGGTCAATATCAGAGAGGAAGAGTCCGAACAGCTTAAAATTCCTGTTGGAACAGCAGCATTTTACCTTGAGCATTTTTTCTATGATTTCAATGACCAACTTGTAAGTTGGGGAGGGTTTATCTGTCGGGCTGATTATTTCAAGCTCACAACTTATATTGGCGCCGGCGCCGATCTTTAGGAGAGATATGACAGAAAAAAATAGCAGAAAAGAACTGATCGCACATCTCGCTGACCTTGATGAAACTTATGTCCTTAAGGCCGTCCGGCACTTACTGGATAAAGGGCAGGATCCGCTGGACATTATTCAGGACTGCGAACATGCTATGCGACTGGTAGGCGAACGTTATGAGAAGCGGGAGTATTACTTATCTGCATTTATCATGGCCGGAGAGATCTTTCGTGAAGTAATGGCAATCAGTCAACCCTCTATGGAACAACGCTTAGTGGGCAATGCTTCGGGGAGAGTTTTGCTGGGAACGGTTCAGGGCGATATTCACGACATCGGCAAAGATATTGTTGAACTGGCTCTTCGTTGTTATGGATTTACCGTTGAAGACCTCGGCATAGATGTGCCGCCGCAAAAATTTATTGAAAATATACAAAAAAATCCCCCCGATATCATTGGTCTTTCAGGACTGGTATCAGTTGCCTATGAAAGCATGAGAGAAACGACACATTTGATAAAAGAGCACAGTATATCAAGGCAAACTGCTATACCTATTATTATCGGCGGGAGTACATTAAGCGAGGAGATCTGTCGTTTTGTCGGTGCAGATTTCTGGGTTACTGACGCTATGGAGGGAGTGCGGATTTGTCAGCGCATTGTACAGAAAACAAATTTGCAATAACCAAAACAAGAAAGTTAGTCATAGCCTGTGCCACTGTTATTGAAGAGATGTTACCTCTGTTGCCGCCTGATGTGGAATACAGGATTCTTGATTTCGGCCTCCATGTAAATCCCTCCAAACTTCGCCAGGCACTTCAGGATACCATTAATGAATCAGAAGGCCAGTTCGATACTATTATCCTGGGCTATGGACTTTGTTCACAGGGTGTAATTGGATTACACTCAAAAAACTGTACGCTGGTTGTGCCGCGTGTAGATGACTGCATTGCTATTTTTCTTGGCTCATGCTCAGCCTACCACCAGCAGTCCAGGTCTGAGCCGGGAACATATTACCTTACTAAAGGCTGGATTGAGGTGGGCGAGAGCCCCTTCTCCGAGTATGAACGCATGGTGGCAAGCCGTGGCCAAAAACACGCTGATCGGATAATGCATCTTATGCTAAACAACTATAAGCGTCTCGCACTCATTAATACAGGACAGCATTCTATGGAATCTTATCGGGAATATGCGCGCAACACCGCTCAGCGATTCGGATTGAGGTACGAAGAGATCGAAGGATCGACAATCATGGTAAATAAAATACTTAACGGACCCTGGGATGATGAGTTCATTGTTGTCAAGCCGGGTCAATCCATAAGGTTCGAAGACTTTTTTCCCAATTCTTAGCTGCGTTTAAAAAAACAATGCACGCGTAAATTCAGACTGAAATCCTTTTTCAGAGCTTAATTCAACATATTCGATCTGCTTCGCTATCCGTGCTGCATGTTCGCGCTCTACAACCGAAAGAAGGGCCATACATGCGCCTGCACCTGCAGCATTGCCCACCTGCCGAAAACGATAACGATCTACAGAAGGGAACATGCCTATGTCAATGCCGCTCTGCACATCAAGATATGTCCCGAAGGCCCCGGCAATAATTACCTCGTCAATGTCTGCTTCAGAAACATCAGCATGATTTAACAGGATGTGAATTCCTGCACGAATCGCTGCTTTGACTAATTGAATCTCTGTAACATCTGAACGGCTGAAGCTAATTTCGCTTCCATTATTTTCTTCACCAGATACAACGATAAACTCAGCACCGGCATTTCCACGTCTGACAAGAGGATGATCTTTCATGCCGCCGCGCTTATCAAGTATGCCTGCACGCAATAATTGCGCCATTACGTCAAGGATACCTGAGCCACACAATCCAACAGGCGGCGCATTGTCAACAGTTCTGAAGTACACATGTCCATCACGGATCATTACTTTTTCAATAGCTCCTGGTGCGGCACGCATACCATGGCGGATGTGCGCACCTTCAAAAGCCGGACCGGATGCCGTTGAACATGTTAAATGTCGTCCACGGGCACGCAAGCTGATTTCAGTGTTGGTGCCGATGTCTATACCCAACACGACGCCGTCATGTTCTGCCAGTTCTGTTGCAAGCAGCATTGCAACATGGTCCGCACCCACAAACCCGGCAATGTTGGGCAGTAAATGAATATAGGCGCCTGAGGCAAATTTAAGTCCAACTTCCCGTGCCTTAACATCGATGGGGTCAGTGCATGCTGGAACATACGGAGCCAGCCCCAGCTGCCTGACAGGTAAGCCCAGAAATATGTGGTGCATTGCTGTGTTGCCGACAAAAACCGCGTCTGCAATATCTGCCGCGTTACGTCCGGCATGTGCACAGAGATCATCCGACAGGCCGTTTATTGCTTCAACAACAGCTTCAGCCAGTTGCCGTGCTCCATCTTGTTTACTGACTGCATGATTAATACGAGCTATCACGTCTTCACCATAGGCAATCTGCGGGTTCATTGCCCCCATTGACGCCAGTATGTCCCCGCTTACCAAGTCAACAAGGTACGCAGCAATCTTGGTCGTTCCGATGTCAACTGCCAGTCCCAGGGGTACTGTGCCGGCAGGACGCAAGGCGATTACCTCAGGCAGCAGCTTCGTGCCTGCGGGGTTGTCGTTATTACACCTGTCAGCCGGGTCAACAGCGATCTTAGGGCTTTCGGGGTCTCGCACAAATGCACAGGCCTGCCAATTCCATGCGCGTAAATCTACAGGCATATCACGCATCGCCTGTATATCAATGCACATGCGATTATCATCAGCCCCGGATATATGACATTCCAATGCGTCCACCAATCGTCTTGCATCAGAACGTGGATCAGACATGGAGGGCGTCTCGATACAAACATCAATGGCACGCACGGCCGGATGCATTTCAATAACAGGCATCTGTCCTTCAGTCTGAATGCGCTGTGCCGATACCAGGGAGTCCGGTGGGACATGGACACGCACATCGCCTACGATTCTGGTCTGACAGGCCAGTCGCAGATCAAGAGTTGAATCGTCGCCCAATAACAACTTTTCGCTGACTGTCGGGGGCGAGACATCCCCCTCCATTACTCGCACAATACACCTTCCGCAGGAACCTTCGCCGCCGCATATTGCCGTCAGCATCACACCTGCCTTCTGTGCCGCCTCGAGCAGCGTCGTTCCACCTTCGCATATCACACGCTTTCCAATGGGTTCAAAATCAACTTGCATCTATTACCGCCTTTAGCATATCCATTCAGTCTAACATCCTGATTCTCAAGGGTCAATAAGACATGACCCGCCACTTGAAGAATAAGTTCTATCCCGGATTAATTCAATAGTTCCTTTAAAATACTTATAACACAATCCATAATTTCAATGTCTTATAACCTTTACCTGTTGTTTTTGAAGTTTCTTAAGCTTCAGAAGAAGATGTCATCGTAACTTTACTAAAATGCAACATCCTTGCCACATGATGGAGTCTCATTTACAGAAATACAAAATGTTGCGTCTCGACACGCTTTTATATATTATATGTTACCATAGATCTTGCATAGTGCATTGGACCAAATTAGAAAGAGGAGATAATGATGAAACTTATAGGGGAAAACCTTAATGTCATGTCTAAAAAAATCGGGGAAGCTCTGAAGCAAAGAGACCCTGTACCCATCAGGGCCATGGCAAAAGCTCAAACTGAGGCCGGTATGGATTTGATAGACATAAATCTCGGGCCTGCCCGTAAAGAAGGGCCTGAACTTATGGAGTGGGTTGTAAAAACAGTGCAGGAGGTAACTGACATCCCTCTTTCTCTGGACACTATGAATATAGAAGCCATAGAGGCCGGGTTGCGGGCACACAAGGGTAAGGCATTAATTAACTCTATTTCCGCACGGCCCGAAAGAATGGCAGCCCTTATGCCCCTGGCAAAACAATACGGCGCTTATTTTATCGGGCTCACCCTCGGACCGGAAGGTATTCCAAGGGATTCAAATGAAAGAGGGTTACTTGCCGCTCAGATTATGGCAGAAGCAGCAGGGTACGACTTAAAAGAAGAAGATATATGGTTCGACCCTATTGTACTGCCTATCAACACTCAGCAGGCTCAGCTACAGGGCTGCACTGAATTTGTCATGATGCTCCCCGACCTTTCGCCTTCTTCCAAGTCAACCTGCGGACTTTCTAATGTATCAAACGGGACGCCCAACAACCTCAGGGGGATTCTCAACAGAACTTATCTCATTATGATAAAGCGATACGGTATTTATTCGGCAATCGTCGATGCCTTTGATACGGAACTGAGGGCTATCGTAAAAGGTAAAAGGCCTGAACTCGAAGCACTTGTGCACAAAGTAATGGACGGGGAGGAAATTGATATTTCAAAGTTTTCAAAAGAAGAGATGAATTACGTGAAAACCACAAGAGTACTTCTCGGTCAGACTCTGTATTCTGATTCGTGGTTAGAGCTTTAAAACACATCATAAATAAAAAACCATATCTATATTTACTTTAGTATCAATAGGATATGGTTTTTTATTAAGATATTACTTTAATATTTTGTTATATATATCTAATATAATAGCTTAATAGCTTCACTTACCACTATTTAAGCAATGAAACTGCATGTTTTATTCTCTCTACTCCTTTTTGGATAACTTCCATGGATGTTGCAAAGGACAGCCTTATATAGCCCTCTTTACCGAATTCGACTCCCGGCACCACTGCCGTGTGAAATCCTTCGAGCAGCACTTCTGTCCATACCGAAGAGTTTTCGATTACCTTGCCCTTATAATTTTTACCGAGTATGGTATTAAAATTGGGGAATACATAAAAGGCACCGCCTGGGCTGTAGCAGGTCACTCCGTCTATGCCTCTCAATTCATTCACAAGATAGTCCCGTCTTTTTTTAAACTCTTTTACCATTAAGGCAATACTATCCTGCGGACCGTTCAAGGCTGCAACTGCGGCAACCTGCGCAATTGATGTGGGATTGGACGTGCTCTGGCTCTGGATATTGCCCATTGCCTTTATGACTGGCGCCGGACCGGCAGCAAAACCGATTCTCCACCCCGTCATTGCATATGTTTTTGAAACGCCGTGGCAGATGATGGTTTTTTCTTTAAAAGAAGGATCCATCGATGCAATGCTCATGTGGACATATTCATCATAGGCAAGCTTTTCATAAATCTCATCGGAGATAATATAAAAGTCATTTTCAACTGCCAGTTTCCCGATCTTTTCCAAATTTTCTCGATAAAAGATTGAACCGACAGGGTTTGAAGGATAATTAAGGACTATCCCTTTTGTATTTTTATTTATATATTTCTTCAGCATCTCATCTGTAAGTTGATAATCTTCATTCTCATATGTTTCTACAAACACCGGCTTTGCCCCTGCAAGCTCAACCATAGGAGGGTATGAAACCCAGTAAGGAACAGGTATCAGCACTTCGTCGCCTTCCTGAAATATTGTCTGAAAAAGATTGTACAGGGTATGTTTGCCGCCGCAGGATATTATGACCTCATCCCGTTTATATACAAGATCATTATCTCTTTTAAATTTTTCAATGACAGCGTCCTTCAATGGATCAATTCCGGTTGCAGGGGTATATCTCGTGAAATTATCATTAATAGCCTTTATCCCCGCCTGTTTTATATGGTCCGGAGTATCAAAATCCGGTTCTCCTGCCCCGAACCCGGCAATATCCAGACCCTCTGCTTTGAGAGCCTTTTCCTTTGCGGTAATTGCCAATGTCGGTGATGGTTTCAACATTTCTGCTCTTTTTGATAACATATTGAAGCCTCCTTTGATTCATTTATATATCTATCATCGTTGTGTTACTTCTTTCTGACCAAGGGCAGAACGATACTATTTACAATATTCACGATATCGCTGTCAATCAAATTAGTTGAATGGTTGACAGGTAGTTAAAATCATTCTAAAGTGATTCGGCATTAAAGCGGGCGATACTTCCGGTAATCAGGTTCCTTTGGTATACTTTGACAAAATAGAAGGATGCTGCAACAAGGTATAATAACGCAAGTACAGTACCAACAAGAAGATCCGGCATAAACTTGTCTCCCAAAACACCCGGGTAGAGCACTCTCCTCAAGCTTTCAAAAACATATGCCGGCGGGATTATTCTTGCAATACCTCTTATAGACTCAGGAAGGGTTGAGACAGGATAATAAACCCCTGCAAAAATTGAAATAATGAGTGGTATAGGCCAGCCAAGCCATTCCGCGGAAGGACCGAGACGGAAAATCATGGCAGATACAAAAACCCCCATGGCAACGGCAAATATAAGTAGTATAAGCATAAAAGGCAATAACAGCAGGCCAATCTTCAGTACATTATAACCGAAAAACATACCTGCAATACAAGCTATGGTGCCGAAACCGGCCATACCGGTTGTTATGCTTGTCAAAACCAGTCCGCCGAGATATTCCAGTATTGTAAGAGGTGAAGCAAAAAAATTCAAAAAATTCTGCGTCCAGATGTCTTCCAAAAAAGCCATCATAATCCCCTGCTGAATACGTGTTGCAAACTCCCAAAGGATTATTGCACCGAGAATTACGGTAATAAAACTGAAGGTGTCTTTTCCTAAAGAGCCGAGGTATTTGCTTATGAAACCCCACTGTACAATATCGATGACAAGCCACAGAAAAATTCCGGCCAGTCTTGTTGGATTGCTTTTGAACAGAAACAACTGTCTGAGAAAAATGGCCTTGATTCTTGCAAGGTTCATAAAGTTTGTTCCAGACGTAGAGGCTCGCGGGCAACGGCAATAAAAAGTTCTTCCAGGTTTTTCTTTCCGTATTGTTCAGGAAGGGTTGTTGGATTGCCGCTGAGAAGGATTTTGCCGTGCGAGAGAAAAAGGACTCTGTCGCAGACAGCCTCAATTTCGCTCATATTATGTGATGTCCAGAGTATTGCTGCGCCGGTACTGACTGCATAAGATTTTGTCTTTTCACGAATAACACGGGCTATGCTCGGGTCAAGTGAAGCCGTGGGTTCGTCGAGTAAAAGCAGACTGGGATTGTTAATAACAGCTTTGGCAAGACTTAGAAGGCTGGTCTCTCCCGAAGAGAGCAGTCCTGCTTTAGTATCGGCAAATTTCTGCAGACCGAAGTCCTGTAAAAAAAGCGATATTTTTTCTTTCAGGTTTTTTTGTCCATATAACATGCCAAAGACAAGAAGGTTTTGTCGAACAGTGAGATTTGCAGGCAGGTGCGCATAAACAGCGGCAAAATTCATTTTTGAGCTTACTTCAGACCGGTGATTTTTAATATCCTTTCCCAATATCACTACAGATCCGCTCGTGGGCTTGAGAATGCCAAGAATCATGTTGATGATTGTGGTCTTCCCTGCCCCGTTGGGACCCAGAAGGCCGACTATTTCACCGGGGTTGACCTCAAGGGAAACGTCATCAACGGCTTTAATTGCACCGTAATGCTTGGTGAGATTATTGATTCCTAATATTGATCTGTCTGCCATAACTACCTGTTAAAAATGTGAGGGCCTTCGGATAAAAATAAAGAAGCAATTTATGCCCCTCGAAATCAATAAGTTTTACTATTCTGTTATCCTGGTCGTATAATTCAAAGGATGGTGCTTTGTCGTCTTTTTTCAGTTTCATTGTTGTCTCCCCGGATGCACCATTTGTTCATTGCCTGTGATTTTTCCTTGAAAATCTATTTATTTATCAGTTTCCTTCCCATCTCCCAGGCCGCACCCACATCCTGCCCGAGTCCCCGGTACTTCCTTTCTGACATGATAAGAACAAAGGGGTTTATTTTGCTCAAATCAGGTACGCCTTCGGTGAGGCATTTATCATCGCAATAGGCTGCGACAATTTCTCCGATGAAAAGATCTTCGGCAGGCAGATTAACTGTCTGCACCAGCCTGCATTCGACGTTAAAGGGGCATTCCCTGATCATCGGCGCTGTTTCAAGTTTGCCGTAGAATGTCTCGAAGACAACGGACTTGTCGAACTTCCGGCCCGAAACAATACCGCAATAATCAGTCTTCTCAACCAGATCAGAAGATGGAATATTGACGCTGAAGGTCCCGTTGGCTTTTATCCCGGTATTTGTATAATGGTTCTTATTCATTGCAAGGGCCAGATATGGCGGCGCAGGATTTACCATACTTAACCAGGCTATCGTAATATAATTTACTTTTTCTTCAACTTTTGCTCCAACAATTGCACAGGGCATCGGGTAGGATAAAAGTAAGCGGTCGCTGCCTAATTCAATTTTTGCCATAATATCCTCCTTTATGAATTATTTGAATTTATTCGTTTAAATCTTATGTATCGGTCAGTTTTTTGTCAAGGAAGTTTTATTACACATACCCTTTTGCCCCGCCAGGTTTTTATTTATTGGCAGTCTCCCTTGCCTTTAGCGACTTCCAATGCTTTACAATTTCCTAATTCGCATGCTTTTCGTGCATCGCGACAGCCAAGCTCCTTATTGCCTTGTTTAAAATAGGTCATTCCTCTGTTATCGTAGTAGGCTCCGGCATAGTCCGGTCTCAGGTGTATGGCTTTATTAAAGTCTTCAAACGCATGTTGATACTGTCCTATTTCAGCGTAAGTATTTCCCCTGTTGTTGTAGTAATCGGCATAATCCGGTCTCAGAGAAATGGCTTTATTGTAGTCCTCAATGGCACGCTGATACTGACCAAGAATGTAGTAAACAAAGCCCCTGTTGTTGTAGGGTTCGACCATATGCGGCTTCAATCGAATGGCTTTATTGTAGTCCTCAACAGCACGCTGATACTGACCAAGCGCTAAGTAACTAAAGCTCCTGTTGTTGTAAAGTTCAGCCATATGCGGCTTCAATCGAATGGCCTCATTGTAATCCTCAACAGCACGCTGATACTGACCAAGCATATAATAAGCAAAACCCCTGCCGTCATAAGGTTCGGCATAATTCTTACTCAGACTGATGGACTTGTTATGATAATAAATAGCTTCCCGGGCATTTCCTTTAATATGAGACAGAGCAATACCAAAACTGTGATTCACCCTTGCCTTATCCGGTGATTTTTTAATGCAATCACCCCACAGCGTGTAATCATCCTTCCATATTTTGTTGCGCTGGTATGTCAGTGCCGTGTATTGAACGGCAATCATCAGGATAAGAATCAAGACAATTCCAAGATGTTTTTCTCTGATAAAATAAAATGACACTCCAGTCAGGACAAGAAAAAAACCAAATCCCGAAAGATAGGTGCGGTGCTCAAAAATCACATCCTGAGAAATCGGAATAATACTTGATTCCACGGACAAAGTCAGGAAAAACCAGAATATCCCGAAAGAAATCAATCTGTATCTTTTAAATAGCAAAACACCGGCAGATAAAATTCCCAGCAATACCAAAAAACTGAAAAAAGTCTTTAACTGAAAAAAACCGGCAGATACCGGATAATTATAATCCAGATTCTGATTAACAGGCAGAAGGAAAAGCCGTATATAGGTCAGGATTACTCTGAACTGTGTAAGAAAATATTCTTTCATTGATATGGCATATGAATATCCATGATCAGGCGGGACAATATCGAATATTTTCAGCGAAAAATGCCTGAACAAAAAGAAGATAAAGATTACCAGAATAATAAAAGAAAAGAAGAGGATTTTATCGTTAGCTTCCAACTTCCATGGAAAGGTTTTAAAAAAACAGTAATCATACAAAATAACAGCAAAAGGCAGAGTAAAGACAATCTCTTTGGTCAGTATGCCGCAAACAGCGGATAAAAGTGAAGAACCGAATAAAAACAGAGCGATCCCCTTATTCCCCTGCCGGAGCCTTCCCCTGATAAATAAAATCAAAGATAAAAAGTAAAATAATGTTGCCAGCGAGGTGAAACGTTGAGATATGTATGTAACCGACTGCGTGGCCAGCGGATGGGTTACAAAAAGTAAACCGGTCAAAAAGGCAATTATGGTCTTGTTTCTGCTGATTGGCGCATCTTTCATGACCGGAGTGGAAAAGGTAATAGAGGTCAGCTGCCAGACTAAAAGTGCGTTTATCAGGTGAATTATCAGATTGACCAGATGGTATCCACGGACATCAAATCTGTGGATATTGTAGTTAATGGCAAATGTGAGCATACCTATTGGGCGGGTGGGGTTGATACGAATCACTTCATTGATGCTCGTGGAATATGTCTTAATACTGCTGTCTAAAACCCTTTCGTCATCAAAATGAAACGAGCAGTCAAAAGAATTGGAATAGGCAATAGCTCCTGCTATTAAGATAATAAAAATAAATAAAAGATTATATTTTTTATTAATATCTGGGCTAATATTCATCATTAGTTAGCATAGCCGGTTTTTGTTTCCGGCTCTTTCTCACATTGAGTTGGTAATATGAGATATACTGCTTCATACCTTATACCAATTCGCCTTCAATCATATAACTTTGTTGCCTCCTCCTCGCGCTCCTCGACGTACTGGAAGTACGCCTGCGTCGGCTCGTTGTCGTCGCCTCGTTCTATGTATGAATCCGAATTGGTATTAAATAGAAAGGATAGCATAACTATGGATCTTACGATATCTCATTGTTTGAAAAGGCTCTCAATCAGAAGCCGCCGTGGACAGTGAAAAAGATAGATTTCGATATGGATAAGGGAATACATGCTATTGCTATCGACTTTCCCGGGAATAGTTTCTTTTCATGTCCGAAATAAGAGAAATTATACTGCATGAAATCGCAGCTGTGTTCCAACTGGCACTTTAACATTTTACCCTTCTAACATGCGTTTGAACCGGAATAAAGATCCGTTTGTCCAAAGCTTTCCATACCGTACCGATGGAGGCGACGCGGTTCTTTTGGATGTTGCGCCGCTTCCGCCACATACGGGAAATGCCAAGAAATGCGTCCTTCTTTGCTTTGAGGATCACTCCACTCTGACCCCGCATTGAAAACAGTAGGATAGACACCAAATTGAGAGCAATGTGCAGAGGCAGCAGCAGCCAAAACAGGATACCGGGCATGTTCTTGATAAATACCCATACCGGGTTTCGAAACCCATGATAAACAGCAAAATCACTCAACTCCCCCCCTGTGGATGCTGAGCCCACATGATGAACCACAGCATCCGGCACATATATGGCTTTATGCCCTGATAGGCGCAGGCGGAAGCCAAGGTCCACATCCTCCAGATAGCAAAAAAAATCCTCGTCAAACCCGCCGGCATCTACTAAAGCCTGCCGCCGATACAGGGCTGCTGCTGCACAGGGTGAAAATATCTCCTGCGAAACAAGGTCTCGCAACTGTTGCCGCATTCCATAACACTCACGCCAGGCCAACCCGCTTATGTGATAGTTGTCGCCGATGCCGTCCAGAACTTCAGGATTGTCATGGCATAATTGCCTGGAGCCAAATGCGGCCACTCCCGGATAGGTATGAGCCGCCTCAAGCAAACGCTCGAGCCAGTCGATCTCCGGAAAGGCATCGGGGTTAAGCATGGCCACAAACTCGGTGTCGCACTTTGCTAAAGCGTGGTTGTTGCCGGCAGCAAAGCCGAGGTTGGTATTCATTCGAAGCACGGTAACGTTTTTGGCAAATTTCCCGGCATTGATCAAGGAGTCGTCAGCACTGGTATTGTCCACCACCAGCACACGCTCCGGCTGAATAGTCTGTGCTTTGAGGCGTCGCAAGCATTCTGTCAGCAACTCCCCACTATTCCAGTTAATGATTATAATCGTTATTGACATTTTCACCGGTCAATGAGCGAACATAGGCGCGGGCGATCTCCTGCCCGCTTCCTGCCTGAACGATCTTGCCTCCTTCGATAAGAATGGCTCGGTCGCAAAATCGCTCGATATCAAGAGGATTGTGACTGACCATCAGCACTGTATGACCAGCCTGACGAATCTCTTCATATCGCTTGTAGCATCGCTCTTTAAATTCCATGTCCCCTACAGCAAACACTTCATCGAGAATAAGCAGACCACGGACCGCCCGAAAGGCAACAGAGTAGGCAAGTCGCATGGCCATTCCCGACGAATAATGCTTAAGCTCAAGCCGCGAAAACTCCTGCAGGTCCGCAAACTCCAGAATTTCGTCTTTGGCGGTTTTCAACTCGCGGAGCGTCAGGCCCATCACAGTACCCAACAGATAAATGTTGTCAATTGCATCCAGCTCCTGATTCCAACCCACGCCCAGATCCAGAATCGGTGTAATCGGCATGGCACATTTAACTGTCCCCCGGTCCGGCTGGTATATGCCTGTGATGATTTTAAGCAATGTGCTTTTCCCGGACCCATTTCTGCCCATGATCCCCAATGTTTCACCGGCTTCTATGGAAAAGCTCACGCCGCTCAAAACCCTGAGTTCCCGACCCTCTTTTAAATATTTTCTCAATTTTAAACTTTTGAGAATGTGTTCCCGAACGGTATCCAGTTTTACCGTGGGGATAAAAAAGCTTTTGTTAATCTCACGAACTTCCAGGGCAACCATAGCGCTACAACCTTTCCAGAGAACGGGGCACAAGCCTGCAATATAAAGCTAAGCCTGCAAACAAAACCGCTGCTGTGCTTCCCAGCAGCATGAGATGGGCCGTAATGGTTGGAATCTCTCCTTTGACAATGACAGACCGTGAAAATTGAATCACTGCAGTGGGCAGCCACGCATAAAGATAAAAATGATATTTATGCGGCACAATATCAAGAGGATAGATAATCGGGGTGAAAAAAAAGCCAGCCTGCATCAGCAATTCCCATATCTGATTAATATCACGGTAGCGAAGAAAAAGGACGCTTCCGGCAAGCGAGATTCCGATGATAATGATCAGAAAAAGAAACACATACAGACTGAAGCAGCTTATTTCCAACAAACTTAAATGCCGTTTAAAAATGGAAATGTAGGCACATACGGCAATACTGAAAATAACTACGGTAATCAATGCGCTCGAGACAGATGTCAATACGACAACCCACGATGGAAATTTCGTTTTTGTCAGCAAGAAGGTTTTAGCCTGAAGAGACATGAGCCCCGTCTTTGTGGAATCAGAAAAAAAATCATAAAGAAACAGTCCGATAATCAAATTCAAGGCGTAATAGGTATCCATTGAAAAGATGACAGAAAACACGGTATAAAGAACCACAAACATCGTCAGGGGCTTCACAAGAGCCCAAAGATACCCTCCCAGAGTCCCGTGATACCGCGTCTTGAAATCCGTACGGACGAGCGTCCAAATCAAACCAGGCAGATAGGCTCCATTGCTGTGAGTGGCGATAAATCTATTCTTCAATGATAACGCTCCTTGTTGGCAACCACATCCATTACGGTTTTCAGTTTTTCTTTAGCAACTTCCGGCGAGAAGTGTGTCCTGACATTCTCAATTGAATTAATTGAAAGCGCATTCCACAATTCCTCGTTCTCGTGAATCATAGCTACCTTTTCAGCAAAATCATCTGGTTCATCGGCAATCAATGCATCCACCCCATCGACCAATCCAATACCCTCAGCACCGATGGAAGTGGTAACGACTGGAAGACCGTAACTCATACTCTGATTTATTTTCCCCTTGACGCCGGCTCCATATCGCAGCGGTGCAACGAATACTCTGCACTTCTCAAAGTAAGGAACCAAATCAGGTACGTATCCGGTCACGATTACATCTTCGGATTTCAATTCCTCCACTTGCCTTGTTGGATTGCTCCCGACAATATAAACGCGTAGACTCGGCAGCAACCGCTTTATCAGAGGGAATACTTCATTTATTAGGAACATGACTGCATCGGTGTTCGGGGGATGGTCGAACCCTCCTACAAACAGAATATCCTTTCTACCAGAAAAAGGTGTCTGAGGTTTCGTAATTCGGTGAATGTTACTCACAATCTCTATATTTAGAAAAGAGTCTTCCTTCAGTAGTACATCTTTCTCCTCAGGGCTGACTACTAACGTAATATCGCTATTTTTCACCAGGTACATCTCCGTTCTTTTGAAGTTCTCAGCTTCTTTCAAAGCTTCTTTGTTGTTTTCGACCAACCCCCTCCTGGTTTCTCTCAGGAAAGCAAGGTCCACAGTATCATATATAATTCTGGATGCAGGGCAACGCCTCTTTACAGAATTTATGTATTGTATCGCTATATGAGGTCTGCTCAGCATAACCACAGAAAAATATCTTCCAAATGCTTTGATATAGTTTTTCACGGAAAGGACGTGGGGGGCGTAAATGACCTCTATCCCTTTCTGCTGAAGTTCTTGTGCATAAGGTTCAGTCCTCAGCAGATTGTCACCGATAAAAGTGACTTTATGACCAAGTTCAGTTAGTATATCGAGCATGTTGAACATTCTCAGGGAACCGGAATCCCGGTCATATGCCGGGAGATAATGGTCTATAACGAGAACCCGTTCTCCTGACCGTCGATCCCTGGCCCATAAGACTTTGTTTGGGTCTGGTTTGTAATGGTCCTTTTGCAGAATATCTGCCCACTTTTCTACAAACTTAAGCTTATTTATTTCCTGATATTTTTTAACACCACCGGAAGTTTCCGTGCCGGATGTCACACCTTCAAAATGCGTAACAACCGATTTTGGCTGGTATAGGATTTTATACCCATTGTTTCTAAGCGAAAAGCAAATGTCAGTATCTTCATAATAGGCGGGCTTAAATTTAATGTCAAAACCACTTGCTTTCTCAAACAGTTTCCTCTTCACCAGCAGACAAGCGCCGGAACAGTAATCGACTTCTCTAACGTAGTTGTATTCCGGTTTGTCGGCGTTATCACTGCGACCATAATTCCACCCTGAACCATCGCTCCATATTATTCCACCTGCTTCCTGCAGCGTACCATCCGGGTAAACAAGTTTTGACCCGACGGCACCAACACCTTCTTTCCTTATCGTTTCTAACAAAGGCGGAAGCCAATCATTGTTAACTATTGTATCGTTGTTCAGGAATAAGATGTGGTCGCCTTTACTTAGTGCGGCTCCTCGATTACATGAATCAATGAAGCCGGTATTCTCCGTATTTCGTACCAAACGTATATTCCTGACTTTCGATAGCTTCCCCTCTGTCTCATCAGTCGAAGCATCATCAACAATGATAACCTCATAGTTACCCGTGGTATTTTCGTAGAGCGACCTTAGGCACTGAATTGTATACTCCCACTTATTATGTACGGGGATCACTATGGATACTTCCGGTTGCGAAGTACCGGGAAATATTAGCTCCTCTTCTTTCCTCGATAACCAAGCCACTGGCGAAGAGGCGAGGACATTCTTTTGTTTTGAAGGGGACTTGATGTATCCTAAACGGTCTTTCGCTTGTCTAAAGAAGCTTTGCCAGCCCTCGCTGAAAATAATCCTGATACCATTTAGTATCAGTTCGTAATAATATCGCCTTTGCGTCACCGGAGGTAATAGTTTTTCTACTGTTTTCTGATACTTCCCCATGTGCTGCATAGTTATGTTGTACTCGATTTGCTGTAAAGAAAGCTTTCATGTGGAGCGAACTTAGGATATTGTTTTAACCTGAATATGAACGTCTCCTGGTCAATATGTGTATATGTAACGCCCTTGCTGATAAGATCGTCAATCAGATACCAGTCCCAGGCGTAACCTGAATAGTCCAGTTCGTCATCGATGCAGTTCCAAAAGGTCTCCCTGCGGAAAAGCACCTGACCCAGATCGATCTTGCCCAAAGCCGGAGTTGAGTAATTGAGGATCATTTCATTGTTCCAAAGACACGAACTATACACAAATCCTATGGTTGACTTATCTTCCAAACAATCGATGAGAATATCAAAATGATTTGGCAAATACCCATTGTCATCGTCTAAAAAGGCGATATACTTTCCAGTTGATCTCTTCAGCCCGAATTCAGCAGGCGATATCCCCAAATCATTGGTTCTCTTGGGCAGATTATACAGGAAAATCCTTGAGTCGCCGGCAGTCGCAATAATTTTCTCGAATCTCAAAAAAATGTCCTGAGGAGGGTGATCTGCCACTATGATATGTTCGTAATCCTGGAAATTCAGGTTCCTGACCGACTTGATGCATGACGCTAAACAATCCACTCGGTCATAAACCGTGGTGACGATACTTAGTAACGGGGGAGACGAGTGGATATGCTTTCTGGGAAGACTTCTCCACCATTCCGGACGCGGATAATTTTTCCACTTTTTCTCTGATATGGCCGCAGTATTGACCCCTTGTTCAGGAAGCCCGGCGTACATCCGGTTCAGATCGTCGCGAATCCATCCGTAGTGAAAACCCCAGCCCTGAGTATGATCAAACGGACCGAGCCCTGATCGCAGCTCAGCAAAGCGTTCCAGTGTGTAATCAATCCCGAGAATCTGATAGTTCTGGAGCAAAAGTTCGTCCCGAGCGGGTGCGACCACGCATCCGACCGGCGCAGCAGCATGTCCTCCTACTGCAAAATTGATCTCCTTGATGGATGTCGGCGAGAAGACGATCAATTTGCAATCGGTCGGATCTGGCAATGCATGCGTCCGCTTTTCGCAAAGATGTTCACCCGGTCGCGGAAATTCCTCGACTAACATCTGGTAACCGAGCGCCGGGATTGCGGTTATTCCTGCTTCCAGGCATCTCGACAAATAGCCGCCGAGATCGGGATGAACGAGATGTTCGTCGATGTTGCATATGATCACCAAATCGGCAATCGGGCTCCCACGAAATCCTCGGCTCTCCTTCCAGCAGTTGTTGAAAAGATCGAGCTCCGAAAGAATGAAAGAATCCTGATCCCTGCGGATAAATCTTCGGACCTCGACCTTGGGATGCCCGAGAAGGAGATCGAGTGAACCATCGTTTGATCCCTCGTCATAAATCACGTACCTTTGCACAATACTGTCGTAGTGCCTGAAAAAAAATCCAAGCAAACGCACCTCGTTCCAGCACGTCGCATAGAGGTGAATGCGAGGCCCGCAGCGCGGAGACGGATCCCTGCCTTCCCGTCGCCCCTGCGAGAGGAAATGCACGAGTGGATTAGCTCTGGAGTCACGCACGTCTGCGTTGGATTCCAGATAAAAGCTGCTGTCAAAATAGGGATTCGGGTCACGGCCTTCCAGTGCCCCCCACAGGATGAAGTGGATGAGGGGATTGATTCCGGAGGCTGCCACATCGGGGTTGTTTTCAAGATAATAGCGCGTTCTAAAAAATGGCGATGGGTCGCGCATCTCAAAGGCACTTTGCTGAAGGTAATGACCGAGAGGATCGGAATCGACGTCGGGATAACGCTCAAGGTAGTAGCCGGAATCGAAGAGACCACTCTCCAGGATTAGTATACGGTCGAGCCTTTTGCCGAGTATAGGAATTTTCCGAAGGACAGCGTGGAGTTTCATCTTTCATTCACTTCCGCTAATACCTGACATTCATACCTTTCACTATGTCATGAAAAATCTTATCAGCTTTATCAGGGAGCCTATCCCTGATACATTCATAGTATCTGACTAAAGACATTGGTTGGCTTGAAGCACTTAAATCCAAATCCATCATAGCTTCCAGCCACTGGTTGGGTACATTGTACTTAACAACCATAGTCGCGAGCTTACATATATTGCGAATTCTATTGTTAACCAGATGTCCAAAATCGATGGCAGGTAATCCGCTATTTGTATCGCCGTTACATTCTGCATTAAGTAAGTACAGATTATCTTTCGAATGCTGTTCCAGAGCCGTATTAGGATAAATCTGTAAAGGATAGCACGATACAACGCTTCCGGCACCGATTCGCTTCATTCCCTCAATAGTATTTAAAGCATCACTTACCGGGTCTGGAATTGGAAGGCCTATAATGCACTGCAGATTAACCTTGAATCCAAAAGAAGTGAGGCGGTCATATGCTGCCTTAATTTGTGCTTCATTATCCCATCCTCGTCCCAGGAGTTTGAGAGATTCGGGATTTGTTGCCTGGACTCCCAATCCTACTACATTGGCTACATTGCGCATAAGCATAAGAAGGTCAGGAGAGGCTTTTAAAGCACTTACGGACGTAGTTGATACATACATAGGCATTCCGATCTCACTAACCCACCTCTTGTAAAACGCCTTTAGCCAATCCTGATCTCCAACAAATACATCATCATCTACCCACTCTATTTCTTGGGTACAGTCTTTAATAAAATTGGCTTCATTGATTATATCTTCTATATTGCGATGTTGCAGATGGCAGGATGTTCTTCCATATAGTTTTCTGGTTACTTGGGAGGAAGAGGAACAGTATGTACAGGTCCAGGGACATCCTGTAACTGAGAGCATGATTTTACGGTACCTGTTTTTGAAATGAGGTATATCTTGAAAGTACTCAACGCGTGCCGGATTTTTGAGATTCTCCGGTTTAGTTGGCCCGGTCTTCTGTATTCCAAGATGGTTAAGGTCCATATTATGAACAGAACCAACAACAGTGATATCTCCAATGTGCTCCCCGCAATTTGTTGCATGATGCCCCCCATATATTGAGATAAATTTTAATTTAGGCCTTAACATACTCTCTATATGCTTAGCTTGGGGATAAAACGCTGTCAGAGGAGAGAAACATATATAGTCCGGTTTATATTCAGCAATATCCTGTAAAGGATCAGTCATCTCGGCATCGAAGAATTTAATCTCTCCATGCTTCTTGAACTCTGTTCCTGCAAACAGAAGTCCGTAGTTCTCCTCATTACCGAAACTAACAAGAGCAAATTTCATTAAAACACCTTACTTTGTCTGCTATGAACTTTACCTGTTTATCAGTTAACCACCATCCTACCGGTATACAGATTTGTTTCTGCCAGAATTTCTCCAGACCCGGAAGTTTGCACCGGGAACTCTTGAAAATAGGCTGTATATCGTTCCTGGCATGGACCAGGGAGGTCTCTATACCATTATCTTTCATATACTCCATGAATTTGTTCTTTTTTTCTACCAGGATTATGTATAACCAATAATCGTTTCTATATAGAACCGGGACCCGTTTAATATTATCTAAGTCTATAAAAGCATCGTTGTAATATTGTGCGTGTTTCTCAGTCTTTGATATTATATCACCAAGTTTATCGAAGTTTGATATTCCTATGGTTGCAGCAATATCATTCATATGGAACTTGTATCCTGCTTCATATATAGAATCCATGCTCCTCATAGTCTGCCCGGATTCACGGTTTATACCGTACCATCTAAGCAGTTTTGCCCTATCACAAATCTTCTTGTCTTTAGTAACAAGGCAACCACCGTCTCCTGTGGTTAAATGCTTTATAGCCTGGAAAGAGTAGCACTGCATCCCGCCAAGACCCGGGCCGTTAAGATGAGCACAGTCTTCTATCAGGGTTAATCCTTTGCTCCTGCATATCTCAGTAAGAATAGGGTCGCATAGATTCCCGCCGTAATGGACTGCCATAATTGCCTTAGTATTCATAGTAATTTTCTTGGATACAGAAACCGGGTCTATGTTGCCTGTCTGGGGGTCCACATCTGCCCATACTATCCTTCCACCGTTCTGGACTATAGGTGTATTAGTCGCAAGACACGTCATAGGTGTAGAGATAACGTTTTTATTGTTAACTTCAGCGATATGTAAAGCAAGGTGAAGTGCAGATGTTCCACTATTCACTAAAACAACATACCCATCTAAGTAAACACTAAGGAGTCTCTCAAACTCTTTGACCTTAGAACCCTCACCAATATATCCTGAATAAAGAACTTTCTTCAGTTCATTTATACAGCCCTTATTAATGAATGGTTTGAATAGCGGTATCATAAATTGTTTTATTATTATCTCACAGTTCACACTGCATCCGCAAGGATTTAGGGGTGAACCAACTTTCTTACTGTCAGGATTTCAGAAGCCCTGCCGCGAGATCAAATGCCCTCCGCATGCACATATCGGCATCCAGGTACAGGAATTCCCCGGATCGTCCCAAAGTCTCGAGTTGAGGATAGGAACGAACATGGGCAAGAACCTTTTTAAGGTGCGGCGCATAATCTTTTCGGTAAACCGGGTAAGCATAGGGAGCCTTCACAAGCAGGAGTTTCTTAACATCGCCCGGAAGCAAGATTCCATCGTGGGCCAGGTTTCCGGATGACATCTGAAAGATCTCTTCCTTTGAGGCGCTCCAAATCGGTGAGTCTTCGAGACACGGCATCTCGATGGCAATAATATTGTCCGATGGAGGGCTGGTTCCCGGACTGAATTTGTTCATCTCGCTGATACGATTGTAAGGACGGTTAAGAACGTACATATAGCTGCCCCCCAGAATGTTCTTTCTCTCAGTGACCATTCCGAGCACTACGAGCACCCGAAACTCCAGACGTGCGGCCGAGGTCCGGACATCAGCGGGCGGCCGTGGCTTGACCATGTCTACAAACAGCGGCAGTGGAATCGTGGATATCAGGCGTTCGCACTCCAGGCTTGCAGTCTCTCTACCGCAAAAATATCGAACCAAGACTGAACGATCCCCATTCAGAACCACCTCACAAGCTGTGGAGTTGAGAAGAATCTTTCCACCAGCCGCCCGGATTTTGTCTGCAATACGATAGGCGATCTCCCCAAAACAGGTGGTGGGATAGTAGGTGGGAAGCTGCTCACGTTCGATCAGCGAATCCCCCTGGCGGGTCGCCCGTCTTCCTAATAGCACTTTCAACGTATTAATGAAATTGGTTCGCGTATGATAAGGAATGGTGCGCGCCGACAGTTCGCAACAGGGCAACTTCCAGAATTGCTCTGTATAGGGCTTGAAAAATGATGAATATAGATGCTCGCCAAAGTTTTCCAACGCCCATTCCTCGACCGTCATCTCCTCAGGCGTCGCTGAGTTTCGTTTCTCTCTGCGGCCAATCTTCCCCTTGAGAAAGCTCAAGCCCGACCGTATCCCTTGGACCAGCCCCATCTGGATTAGCACATCTCCCGGCGTCAATGGATAATTGAGGTACTTTCCCCGGAAATAGAATTTCACATCGCGCCGTCTGGGCAACAGGGTACTGTCGAAGAGGTCAAGGACAGTCTTGAGGATCTCAGGGTCCTCGGAAAAAAACGAGTGAGGGCCAAAGTCAAGATAATAGCCGTTATCCGATTGCGTACCCGCCAAGCCTCCAACAAATCCCGAGTTTTCAATGATCGTGACCTCTTGGCCGCTTTCGCAGAGTTTCCAGGCTAATGACAGGCCGCTGATGCCGCCGCCGAGAATAATGATGTGCATGCGCTCCGTCGCCTCCATACGCTAAATTTCCTTCATCGAGTTCACCGATCAACGGGGCGCTTGCCGTGAACCCGCCACATCGAAAACAACAATGGTTTCATCCTCGAATATTGGTGGACCAAAATGGTTCGTTGACTGCTCGACGCATTTCTTCAACCCTGGCAAGAGGACCTTTGCAGACGGCTGGATTCCAGGCAGAAACTCTCTGAGCAGATCTTTATGGCAGATCAGGTAGTCAGCCTGGGAGCGGCTAATCGCCTCGATATCCAGGATATCCACCATGTTTCGGAACCGTATGCGCCGCGTGTCATCCACCGCACAAATAACGTGATCAACAAAAAAATCCGTATATACACAATCCCGGTTGAGCGGCATAACGTCGACTATATCCGTGTATCCGATCACGATCTGTTTGCCGTGATGGTGCTGATAGAAATAATAGTAATTGTAATGATCACCCAGCATCATAGGGTATTCGATTAGCCGCCGCGTTCGCGGCGGCAGGCCACGGTAGAACGCGGACATGCGCGGCAATGCGGAGGAGACGGATTGGGGTAAGAACCATGAGTGATAAAGAGTGTCCCATCCCCCGAATTGGCCGGACTCGATGAATGCCGAATGATTGGTGAAATTGTTCGGCGCCCCGTAGGCGTACCGCAGTGGATTAGTGAGAATCCATGAAGCGAAGACAAGGATCATCAGAGCAAAGGAAAGTCCACGGATAAGCGGTTTCCTGAATTCGGCAAGTCCGCCGATCCTGGAGGCGATTTGTATCAGCCCGATAGCTGCGCAAACGTGTGCTAAGGGAAAAAGAATCGTCAGATAACGCGCCAGGACTACCGGTGCCTCGATGCCCGCAAAGCGGCATACGGCGATCATCAGAAGATGGAGAAAAGCCACGAGCGCGAATACTGCTCCCCAGAAAAGGTCTTTTCGGAAAAGAATCCATAATCCCAATAGACACATCAACGTGAGACCGCCCGCCAGCACTACACTCGACGTGCCGAAAAGCATCAGCAGAAATTGCTTCCAGGTCTCAATCGTGGGAGGAAGTCCAGGCACCATGTTTTCTGCGATAACCGTCGGCTGTACGGTCAAAGCAAAGACAGATACTATAAGTCCCACCGTCAGTATAACGCTCTGCCAGCCGGGGCGGAAGTTCGGGATGCGGGTGCTGGGCGCGCTCTTCCTGCTCCAAAAATATAGCACTCCGGCAACTGCCCAGGGCGCCATGATGCCGATTGCCGCAACAGGGTGAAAATAGAGGGCTGCTGTGGAAGCAAAGATGTATAGCAGGCGAAATCGTTTTCCCCCGGCGTACAACCATATACCAGCCGAATAAATCGCTATGAACTCAAGAAAAGCCAGAGCGCTATAAGGCCGAAAGATCCGGCTGTAAAACGTGAGAAAAGGCGACAGCGCGAGAAAGGCCGCAAAGATGCAAGCCACTGCTTCTCCGTGAATTTTTCGAACCAGCAACGGGAGGAAGACGAGCGCCAGAAGGCCGGTAACAAGTGACGGCAGGCGTAAGGCCATCTCGGACCAGCCTGTCGTATGAAGCAGAATCCATGCGTATGCATTCATGGGAGCACAGGTGGCATCGGCCGTCGTGTAACGGAGAAGGTAGGCAAGCGGATGCTCTGTAGCATAGAAGAGGCCATGCCATTCATCATCAAGGAGAACCTGATCAGTGATCAGATAGAGACGCAGGAACGCTCCAATCGTGCCCCAAAGAATCAGAATGGCTGTGAAGCGAAAGCGTTTGACGAAATCCCGGATCTTCATTTCTTAAAACGATAGGTGATTGTTTGCTGAAAAGATTTCAAGGCTGCTTTGATTAATTTTAATTTTTTAATTGAAACCGCACCTGTTGCCCTCTCTTTTTGTCTCACTGCAATTTCGTAAACTTTTAAATTATTCATCGAAACGAGACCCGAAATTACAATGTTTGGCGAAAACATATTATCTGGTAGTGAAAAGAAGATATCTTTTAATGAACATGATTTCATTAACCTGTAAGGTGAGTTAACATCAACCACTTTAGTCCCGTAAAATATCCTGATAATTACTCTGGATGCTAAACTTATTAATCTTCTTGCAAGCGGCTGGTGCAAACGAATTCTTTGACCTAACAGAAAATCATATTTTGCTCTATTCTTCCACAAAACTTCAAATTCCTCAGGAAAAGTTTCATCATCAGAGTCTATTTGCAAAATCCACTCTGCATTAGAATTCTCCCGGTATCCTTGTAGAATGGTAGGTCCGTGCCCGCTGTTTAATTTGTCATGTACAACCAGGTTTTTATTTTCTAAGGAAAGTTTATTGAGAATCTGCAGTGTATTATCTGTAGACCCATCATTATAAGCATGAATCTGAAAATTAATCTCAAGTTTATGAAGAGCTTCAGTCCATTTACTTACTACATTGCTAATAATCTCTGCCTCATTATAAACAGGCATTACGACGGATAATTCAACCTTTTTCATTTTACCGTCCCTGGACAGTCACAGGCATTTCTCTTCTTTATTTTATTTTCATAGGTGTCCAATGCTGAAGCGATAACCTGATCCATATTATAATATTTGTAATCACCCAATCGCCCTCCAAAAATGATATTTGAACATTTTTTTCTTTCCTCTTTATACTTCTGAAGCATCTCCTGATTTTCGCGTGAATTTACAGGATAATAAGGATTATTACCATCATCTTTTTTAGGATACTCTTTAAAAATAAGAGTTTTTTGTTTTGGATAATTTCTTTCAGGGTGATAATGCCGTGGTTCGTGAATTCTAATATATGGAATGGAGTGCTCAGGGTAATTCATGACAGATGTTCCCTGGAAATCCTCAATATCTATTATTTCCTTTTTAAACTCAAGAGTTATCCACTCAAACCTTCCGAACTTATATTCAAAAAACCGATCTATTGGCCCACTGTAAACAATTAAACATGACGAAGGGAGTTGATCTTTTATATCAAAAAAGTCTATATTCAGGTAAACTTTAATATTCTTATGACTTAATAACCTTGTAAATATAGTTGTGTATCCTTCTAAGGGGATCCCCTGCCATAGATCAAAAAAGTAATTTTCATCATAATTCTTTCTAACGGGCAAGCGCTCTATTATTGACGATGGTAACTGATCGCAATCTTTCTGCCACTGTTTCTCAGTGTACTCCTTTATGAATGCCTCGTACAAGGGACGTCCAATGAGTGAAATGGCCTTCTCTTCTATATTCTGCGGATTTACTATTTTTTCTTTTGCAATCTCCACCTTTAGGAAGGCATCTACTTCATATGGCCTCAAATTAACTCCATAAAAAGAATTGATTGTCTCTAAATTTATTGGCATCTGGTAAACTTTGTTCTTATACGTGGAGAGAACCTGGTGCCGATACCCGTTGAAATCTGTGAAGGAGTTAATGTACTTCCATACTTTTTCATTTGATGTGTGGAATATATGGGTACCGTATTTATGAAATTCAATCCCCGTTTCAACATCAACCGCTGACAAACAAAGACCACCGACATGCGGATATTTGTCGAGGACCACTACTTCTCCATTAATATCACTCGCAATTCTTTCGGCAATTACTGATCCGAAAAAACCTGCGCCAACAACTAAATATTTAAGTCCCTTAAAATCCATCATAAAATTCTGTTGAGCGATATTTGCACCTCAATTGGATATAATTCTCATTTGGTACTATGGATGCAGAAATGCAACTATAGGAATGAATACACTTTTCGTATTATCAGCCCAAAATACGGACCACAATTCAATGATTTTTGCTTTATAATACAACTCATGAAAGATTATGTTTATGTCTGATTTGCTTCTCGCATCAATTCCAACTCTGCTTAGTTTCTCAATTAAATAAGTTCGTCGCTCAATAGGAACAATTGCTTCTGCATACTCTCCATATAGGGCATCATAGTCGCTTATAATCTGATTGATGCTAAGAGGATGCATGTCTAAGCGCTGTATAATTGAGCGGTATAAAGAACCTCCAACAGCAAGGATACATATTAAAACAAGCAGTAAATGGAGAACTCTGTAACAGGACTTATTTGTCCGAGAAAACCCGCATACCTTGTTACTTTCAAATCTAAAATTTAATATTTCGAACAACGAGATTGCAAGAGCAATTGAAAAAAACATTGTAGGCATAAATAGTAAATTTGAGCGTGAAAAATACAATCCAGGAGTACTGGTAAGGAATAAACCAAGAAGACAAATACTCACTTGTTTTTTCACATTTATACGAGCCAGCAATAAAAAAAATACAGTAAGTGCACCGATTAGTACACCCCACAAAATTGTCATTAATGCTAATAACTGTCCCCCTGTCTGGACTCCCCATTCTGGACTCAGACTCATGATCTCGGGAATATAATCGCCAACAATCCACACACTCCATTTTACATGGTTCAGAAAACCAGTTATTGAGCCAATTTCGGGAGTGCCGGTTACTACATATGATCTATATAGGAAAGTAACTCCGGCAATACAATACAAAAAAATAAAAAAAACCAGGAACTTTCTTTTGTATAAGAAAATCTCCTTTAATTTGTTTAATCCATAGCCTTGACAGTAATACACCGTGAAAAGAACAGGCATTAGAAATAATAAAATCAGGCTGTCTTCACGCGTCCATAAAGCTATCCAGACAAAAATTAACGAAAGGAAACCAGACCATAATGACTGATAATCAATAAATAAAATCATGAAGATTATACTGATAGCAATCAGACAGTGCTGAAAAATGTGAATTCCGTCTGCAATCCAAACTATGTCCCCTGTAAGTGATTTTGTAGATACCAAAATAAGTAACGCAAATACGACTATGCCCCGTTGCAGTCCTAGTTTTATACTAATCCATCCAATCATCCACAACAGACCTGTCATCAAAGATAAAATGAATAGGCGATGATTTGCAGGTGATTCACCAATTAAGATGAATCGGAAATGATTGAATAAAAGTGTAAAGGGCCTAAATCCCGGTGTTTCTATTTTATCTACATCCCAAGTAGATGAAAATACCTGGATAATTTCTGTTTTTGAGAATTGACGTACTAAATGCAGGTCATCACTGGACCAATAGTAATTAAGACTTGGATAATGAAAGAGTAGCCAATAGAAAGCTAAAAGAATAACTAAAATTGAAAGGAAGTATCTATCCTTAATCTTTATGAATCTAATGATTTTGTCCTGGCCGCAGAAATAACCCCTATCTCTCATCATTACAATCCTTATTTCCCCCTATCACACTTTCTCAAGAGCTTTGAGTAATGAGGCCTCTTTCCCGCAAGGACATAGTGAAAAAGGTTGATAAACATGGTCAGCTATGCAAAGGTCTCGGAGTGTTCCCGTTTATTCCCCATGTTATCTACTCTCCTTGAAATAAAGCTCCGCCCTCTCAATTCCCGGGCCAGCGCCATATTCAGGTGCCTGGAATTCTTTTGCGATGCAACACATCATAATAACGGTATCATTTCTACCATAAGCAGTACGTGATTGCAAACATTAAGGACAGCGATAATAACTTAACTTTATTGCAGAATTTTACGAAGTAGGTTATAACTCAATGACTGGAAAGAGGAGTCAGAGAGAATATAAAATTCATGGAAGCATTGGTCATTTTTGAATCACGGCATCGAGGATTATGAACAAAGTCGCCATTATCATCAGCCCCAACTATAAGAATTACGCCCAAAGATATTTGAAGGATTGTCTTGAAAGTTTGAGGAGGCAGGACTGGGCCGGAGAGCAGAAGATCTTCATCACGGATAATCAGTCCACGGCAGAGAGTTTAGCGTTCTTGAAAGAAGCCGCTCCTGAAGTTGAGATTATCCGGAACGAAAAAAACGATGGTTTCGCCAAGGGGAACAACGATGCTATGAGATTGGCACTGCAGGGAGAGTACGATTATCTCGTCTTGCTTAACATGGATACCATTGTCGAGGCCGATTGTATTAGCCATTTGGTGAGTGCGGCGGAAAGCGACGGCGCAATAGGGGCCGTGCAGGCCAGACTAATGCTTTGGCCCGAGAAGGATAAGATTAACAGCCTGGGGAATGTGACACATTTTTTGGGATTCGGGTATTGCGATGGATACGGTGAAGAATGGTCCAGGCATTCACTTCCCGTTATCCGGGATATCGGCTTTCCATCCGGTGCGGCAGCACTGTACAAAAAAGAAGTGCTTGAGAGAATAGGCCTTTTTGATGAAGAATTCCTGATCTATAATGAGGATCAGGATCTGGGCTGGCGGACATGGCTGGCTGGCTGGCGATGTGTATTGGCATCTCAGGCAGTTGTCTATCACAAGTATGAATTTTCTGGAAATTCCCGGAAATATTATTGGCTGGACAGAAACCGTACCTTGACCGTTATCAAAAACTACCAGCTGGCTACGCTGCTGTTGATTTCTCCGGCCTTTGTCTTCATGGAGTGCGGCTTGTTGTTGTTCGCTTTTCAGAAAGGATGGCTAAAGGATAAGCTGAATGTGTATAAGTATTTTTTAAGCCGCAAAAATTGGCAATATATTGTAAGCGCCCGGCGTAAATCACAGGCATTGCGCCGGGTGAAGGATTGGGATATTATAGAAACTTTCAGTGGGCTGATCTGGTATGACGAAGTGGGGAATCGGAAGCTTCGTTTGGCAAATCAAATCCTGAATGTATATTGGCGCATCATAAAGTGGATAATGATTATGAAACCCGGAGCAATCCATTGAGCTCAAAAAGATGCATTATCATTCCCGCTTTCAACGAAGAGAAACAGATCGCCTCAGTCATTGAAGGTATAAGGCGATACAGCAGCGCCGATATCGTGGTGATCGATGACGGCTCCGTTGACCGGACATGTGAGCGCGCCAAGTCAGCGGGCGTTTTCGTGATCAGGCATCCCTTCAATATGGGGGCTGGCGTGGCTATTCAAACAGGATTTAAATACGCATCTGAAAACCACTATGACTTCCTCCTTCAGATCGACGGTGACGGACAGCATCATCCCGCACATATTCCTGATCTGTTCTCGATGATTGAAAATAAGAAGTACGACCTGGTGATCGGCTCCCGTTTTCTAAAAAACAGCAAATATAAAACAGGGGTTCTGAAATCTGTAGGGATTAGGTTATTCAGAAAAATTGTAATGATAATTACAGGAGAGCCTATTACAGATCCTACTTCCGGATACCGGTGTATGAATCAAAATGTTTTTCAGTATTTTACAACGGATAGTTTTCCCTGGGATTACCCTGATGCAGATATCATCATCGACCTTCATCGCATGGGATTCAAGATTGCGGAACTGCCTGTAACGATGGCGCACAATCCCGAGGGAAGAAGCATGCATCGGGGTATTTTTAAAATTACTTATTATTTATTCAATGTTTTTCTTTCAATTTTCGTGGTTCTTTTGAGAAAAAAATCAAGATTATAGGAGGATAGCGGTCATGACACCCCATCAGAAGATCTTCGCGGTTTTTGTAAGTCTTGCCATCTTCGTAGTTATCATTACCCTCGTGCAGAACCGAAAGCTGCGGGCAGAATATTCCTGGTTGTGGCTTCTGACGGGTTTTGTCGTTTTCGTTCTCGTCGTCTGGTATGATCTTCTCGTCAAACTGACTACGTTGATCGGCGCCGTAGCGCCGACGACTACCCTGTTTATTTTCAGTATCATCTTCCTGGTTTTTGTTTCATTGCATTTTGCGATTAAAATATCCCAATTGAGCGACCAGTTGAAGAACCTTGCTCAGAAAATCAGCCTGTTAGAAGCGAGCATAGACCACTCGTCCATTAAGGTAAAAAATTGATCGGAGTAATCGGCATAATACCAGTGAAACTGTGATTCTTAAACCCAAGATCAGAGACTGTAAATGCAATTTAATGCAATTTGAATACAAAAGAACCAGATTTTGCCATGATATCGGATACAATATCAAATACCGTTCTATTAACCAGGATATTGGCATGATTCACCGGCAATATATAAAAATGTTCATCAGGGGTTGCCGGCGATTTTGCCGATTTTATTGATACAAAACCGTCTCCCCTCCCCTCTTTCCATTCATCGATCACACGGCTACCCAAAACAGACTGCGCAGAACCTATTACGTTTACGAGACCCCAATCAAAATATCGCGTGGAATTCCCGCATATATCGAAATGGGGCACATGCCTTTCATGTTCACAGTTTTCAGGCCTGTTTATATTTTGGATAAATTCCGAATTGGTGCGCAATTCATCGATACAAGTCCTATTCTGCTCTATGTTGGGAACCGCCATCTTTATCAAAGGTATAAATTTTATTACAGAGTCGGCAAGTCCACTGCCGTAATGGGGTGTTGCAAGACAAATCAAAGCCCTTGGCCGAAGGCCGTATCTTTGCAAGGCTTGTCTTGCAACAAGTCCGCCTCGTGAATGGGCAATCAATATATAATCACTGCTTTCAATGCTGCTTACCAGATCTTTCAACTCTGCAGCAGCATCATCTACAGAACTGAAAGGATTCTGCGTCCAGCTTGCAATATTATAGTGTCCACCACACCTGTCTATAAAAGAAATCTTTTCTTTTTCATGTTTAAGCAAGGATTTAAAAGAGATAAACTTTATCTTTTCTTCATCTGGTGCAGACCAGCTTTTTTCCGAAACCCCAAGTCCATGGATTAGAAACAGCCATGTTTTTTCATTTGAAGTCTTGAATATCAACAGTCACCCGTCATACTTCATGCTCCTGAATCTTTTTTGCCGAAATCTCCAACACCTTTTTTGTATCTTCCGTTATCTTAAATCTTTCATCAATCCTGTAACCGATAACCCATATAATGTCATATCCTGACACAAGGAGGGGCACATGTCCTCTTTCTTCTTTCGGTATCTTCTGAGATATGAAAAAATCCTTCAATTTAACATGATTTTTCATACCGAGTGGAACAAACCTGTCACCTTTCAAAAATGTTCTGACAGATAAATCCTCGATCTTATCACCATCAAAACGGGCGATATATCTATCGTGTAAATGTGGTATTCCCGTATCCTGTAATTGCAGAAAAACATTAAGCATTAGTCCCAAGGATTCCAGCCAATTTTCCCCGGATTTTACAGGAAAAATATCCGTTATCCTCGGGAGAATAGGCTTTTTTGTAAAAATAAGTCTGTTGTAAACTTTTTTTATCCTGATTCCGCGGGGCATATCAAGCATCAGGTTCGGCTTTTCGCTCAGCAAGACACTGTTTATCAAGCGGGCATGTTCACGCAAGGGAATAAATACCGGTTCAATCTTTGTAAATGTGTTTACAAATACCCTGAATCTTGTTTCTTCGTCTATTTCTTTCAAAGAGTCTATCTCAAAGGATATATCTCCATCTTCAAATATCTGTTCTTGTTTCAAAAAATCTTCAGCCTTGCTGCCGTATATATTGTTAATTGCCGTAATATCCTGGAGCAGCATGACAATCTTTTCTTTGAAAAGAGGGTTTCTCTCTTCCATTAGCGGGATCACGCGTTTCCTTATATAATTCCTCTCATAAACAGTCTTACTGTTAGAAGAATCTTCCACATATGTTATTGAATGTTCCCGGATATACTCTCCTATTTCAAAACGATAAACACCAAGGAATGGTCTGATTATCCTGTCTCTTTTTACAGGTATTGACGCAAGACCTCTTATGCCTGTACCCTTCAACATCCTCAATAAAAATGTCTCTGCCTGATCATCAAGATTATGGGCAACAGCAATTTTATTAAAGTCATGTGTATCTAAAACATCTTTAAAAAAAGCATATCTCAAATCCCTCCCGGCATGCTGGAGAGAAATTCCACAGTTCTTTGCATATCTTTTTACATCAGCCTTTTTTATATAGATTGGCATAGAGAGGCTTCCGGCAAGCTCTTCAACAAACTTTTCATCCCTCACGGATTCCTCTCCCCGTAGCTGGTGATTAAGGTGAGCCAGACCGATCTTAAAATCAATTTTCTTTGAAATTTCAAACAGAACATGTACAAGGGCTGTAGAATCAATCCCTCCTGAAACTCCGATAATGATACTATCCCCTGCTTCTATCAGCCTTTCTTTTTCAATTATCTTTTTGACTTTATTGACAAGATTCACAATTTTGCTTCATGAATTGCTTCATCCATGGCAACTCGAACAGTTTGAGGAGCCGCAACTCGCACAGGACGATCCTGCTGCATCCATTGATGATGAAGTATACTTGGAACCCACAGAAAATCCGAATGACGACATCTTTTTTGTCGGATTATTTGCCCCGCATGACGGACACATTGGTTCATCATTTTTAAATACCAGAAGCTCGAACTCATTACCACATTTATCACATATATACTCGTATATTGGCATATTCAACTTCCTCCTTACAACCTTTTCGTTTTTCTGATCTCTTTTGAGAGATCGGATATAAGCTTTTGCAGCAATTCCTTGTATATGTCCATATTTTTAATATCTATATCCATGGCATATGCCTGCTCAGCAAAAATCAACGACCTGGAGAACCTGTTTATAAAATAAAAATGAAAAGCGGAGGTGTAATCGTATAAAAATAATGCCTCCTTATTTTCTTTATCTTTTGCAAGTTTTCTACGAAACAATAAACGGGCAAGGTTAAAATATTCACTTTTAAGATAACTCTTTGCTGTTCTGAAGATCAAAGCCTCTCTCCCATCTCCGTACAAATCGTCCAAAATCTTTCCAAAATCTTTTTTTCCATATATTGATATAAGACTCTTTTCATTTTCAAGAATAAAACGGGACAGCAGATAATTATCCTTATACAGTTCAATCATGCTCTTTAATTGGCCCATAAGCTCGATAATCAGGGTTTTCACTTCTTTTACCCCTTCTTTAATCCTTATTTCGGCCTTTTTTGTAAGTATATCGATTTCCCGTACAATCTTTCTTTCTGTTTCACTCAAAGAATTGGATACCTTTTCGGGATTAGGTTTATAATATTCAATCTGGTAAAGATTTTCTCTTAATTTCATAGCTTCGTGAAAAACATATCCTACTGTCATGTCGTATAGTTTTTCTTTATAATTTGCCTCGTCGGAATTCCTGAAGAGGTCATGACACATTTCTTTTAACCTGAAAAGACAACTATTCCCTTTATCATCAATAAATTCTTCGATATTCAAAAAAAACAGATTTCCTTCTTTAAAAAGTGCTATGCATTCTGTAAATTTTTTATAAACACATATCGATTCTTTGATCAGATCAATTTGTTTCTTTTCTATGTTGGTCATCGCCGGTTTCACCTTTTTTTCCGTTCATTAAAGTACGCAATTCCTCCCCGTCAATCGATTCTTTTTCAAGAAGTGTATTTGCTACTTTCTCTAAAATATCTTTGTTATCAAGCAACAACAATTTTACACTTTTGCAGGATTCATCTATTATCTTTCTTACCTCATTATCAATTTCTCTTGCTGTTTCTTCGCTGTAATCCTTTGTTCCAGATGACGGATTTATATCCAGAAAAAGCGGTTTTCTTTCTGTTTCAAAAGTAATGTATCCGAGCTTTTCACTCATTCCATATTCCTTCACCATGGATTTTGCAATATCCGTTGCCCTGAAAAGGTCATTTTGTGCGCCTGTGGATATTTCACCGAAGGCTATCTCTTCTGCAATTCTGCCGCCAAGGAGAACACCCAACCTGTCAGTCAGTTCTTTCTTTGTCATCAGATATCTGTCTTCCGTGGGAAGCTGAAGCGTATACCCTAATGCTGAAATACCTCTTGGTATAATGGATATTTTATGCACAGGGTCCGTAGTCTCAAGAAATTCAGCCATAAGTGCATGACCGGTTTCGTGGAATGCAACTATCTCCTTTTCTTTCTTATTCATAACTCTTTTTTTCTTTTCGAGCCCTGCAACAACCCTATCAATCGCTTCTTCAAACTCCTCCATGGTAACGGACTTTTTTTCTTTTCTTGCAGCAAGCAAGGCTGCTTCATTAATCAGGTTGGCAAGGTCCGCTCCGACGAATCCGGGAGTACGTGCTGCAACTACCTTCAAATCAACATTATCTGCCACTTTCACGCCGCGAACATGGACTTGAAGTATCTCCTCCCTCCCTTTAATATCGGGTCTGTCAACAAGAACATGCCGGTCAAATCTCCCGGCTCTCAAAAGAGCAGGATCAAGTATCTCAGGCCTGTTTGTCGCACCCATAATTATAACGCCTGCTTTTGTCTCAAAACCATCCATCTCTGAAAGAAGCTGGTTCAATGTTTGTTCCCTCTCATCGTGCGATGAAAGCGGGTTCATACCTCTCGCCTTTCCAAGTGCATCAAGCTCATCAATAAAAATAATGCAAGGCGAATTCTCCTGAGCCTGGGCAAAAAGGTCTCTTACTCTGGAAGCACCAACGCCTACAAACATTTCAACAAAATCTGAGCCGCTCATACTGTAAAAAGGCACTTTTGCTTCTCCGGCCACAGCTTTTGCAAGCAATGTTTTGCCTGTTCCAGGAGGACCGACAAGCAATATTCCCTTCGGTATTTTGCCGCCTATGTTAAGAAACTTTTCCGGAGTCTTCAGGTACTCAATAATCTCTTTCAATTCCTCTTTAGCTTCATCTACACCTGCAACATCCTCGAAGGTAATTTTTATTTCATCCTCACCATATATTTTTCCCCTGCTTTTGCCGAAATTAAGCACACTTGAAGGAGCACCACCCATCTTCTTCATAAGAAAATTCCATATCAGGAAAATTAACGCAAGGGGCAAAACCCACGATACAATTGCTCTAACAACTTTATTTTCGTAATGCCCTTCAAATTTAATATTACTTTTCTGCAGATCTTTTACAAGGTCGGGATCTTCTACTCTGCTTGTTAAAAACCTTGATTTTTTACCATTATCAAGGGCAATATTTCCCTGAATAGCCTCTGAATCTATAACCAAATCAGTGGTCTTCCCTTTAGTTATCAATTCCTTGAATTCACTATAGGGTATGCTTTTTATTTCGCTTGTAAAATAATACGTATTGATAATTACTATCGCAATAATACCTAAAATAAAATATATGAATGTGAAGCTCTTTGTTTTTTTATCTTTTGTCTTAGCTTTGTCTTTTATTTCAAGAAAAATGCTTTTCCCTTTTTTCTTTTTCTGTTCCGGCACTTTTTCTTTCATAGGTGAAGTGTAACAAAAAAAAGTTGTTTTTTAAATATGTTTTTCCCTGTTCAATTTTTCAAACCAACGTGTTATTATAATTATTATTTTGTTGTACCCGACACCAACTTGCAGGTGCGGGAGGCTCCGACAGTTTTACTGACAGATGGGGCGATGTAAGGCCCATTAGGCGAAGCCCTTAGCTCGCACAGCGAGCGAGAAGGGGAGGCTCCGACAGCTTAGCTGGCGGAGGGGGCGACCGGGTACCCGCTTGCGGGTGTCTCAGTGGGCGAAGCCCTTAGCTCACAAAGTGAGCGAGAAGGGGAGGCTCCACGGACTTTGTTCGTGGAGGGGGCGACGTGAGCCCCGATAATAGTCAAGGAGGATTGTATGGAAGAAAAACTTATTGGGAGAGTTGAGAGGTATTTTTCAAAAATCGGTGTAGCTGCAATAAGGATTACAGACGGTGAATTAAAAATTGACGACAAAATATCAATAAAAGGGCACACAACGGACTTTGAACAGGTTATAGAGTCAATACAGATAGAGCATATGAACGTGGAAAGTGCAAAGGCAGGCGATGATATCGGTATAAAAACAAAAGAAAGAGTAAGAGAAGGTGATACCGTATATCTGATAACATAATTAAGATTTCTCAGCTCCTGAAGAAATCCGGCATATAACCAAAATGAAAATGATGATTAGGTTCATCATTGAAAATAATGGTTTTTTACTGTAAAAAATTGATACGGACTTGCAACATGCCAGGACATTTTAAAAGTCTTCAAGTATTATTATCCGCTTAAAGTGCCGGCTTAAAAAGTCTATGCATCATCCGAGATAACTTAGAATGAACCGGGAGGAAACATGGAAGAAAAAGAAATGACTCAAAGATTTTATGGCAGCTTTGAATACATGGCACTGATACTTGAAGATATTAAAAAAGGTTTTTTTACACAAGATGTAAATCTTTTAAAAGAAAATAAAAAGAAACTTAAAGAAGAAATTAAGGAAAGGGCTACTTTTGCCAAGAAAGTAGTGGCGGAAGAAGACAAGGACGAGATACAAAAGAAATACGTTGGTTTGCTCGTTTCATTTCAGGACATCGTGCTTTCATTTGACAATCTTATTAACAAAATGAAAAAAAAGGTAGAGGCGAACATTGTTTTCACAAATAAAGCCCTCGACGAGATTGAAGAACTTTTCAATATAATGTATACACAGTTTGTCGACACAAAAGATTACATTGCCACTAAGAATCAACATTTGAGAAGGGAGATCAAGGCTTCCAAGGAAAAACTCATTGAGTTGGCAGAAAAAAACAACCTTGTTCACCAGCAGAGACTCATTACCGGTATTTGTATACCCAGGGCATCGTACATTTATATAGACATCATACAGTCTTTAAAAAGGATTTCAGAAGGGCTTACCGATTTCTCAGAAAAGGTATAGTATTGGAAATTCCCTTTCAGACTCTCAAAAACAGAATAAAAAGAGAAGGGGTAGCAAAGGAGCTTCGTAGAAAGTCTTTCAACGGCAAGGTATATCTTGTCGGCGGCGCAATAAGAGAGTTGTGTCTCAATCAAAAACCGAATGATTATGACTTTGCTCTGTCAGAGCAAAAAGATTTAGTAGTTCTGGAATCATTGTTCGGCACGGGCGCCTTTATATTAGGAAAAAAGCCAACACAAACATACAGGATTGTAAGGGACAAAATATCCATTGACATTACAATCCTTCACACCAACATAGAAGAAGACCTCCTGAGAAGAGATTTTACTATGAACGCTATAGCTTATGATGTACACGGAGATGAGATTATTGATTCTCTAAACGGCATTCATGATATTGAAAAAAGGATAATAAGATACCCTTCAAGAAGCACGTTAAAAGACGATCCGCTGAGAATGTTAAAGGCAATTCGTCACTTATCCGTGTTAAAAGGCTTTTCGCTTCATAAAGAATTGAAAGATGCCATCACCGAATTAGGACATTTAATCAATCAGACAGCCCCGGAAAGGATTAAATATGAAATGGATCAGGTAATCATATCCGGCAATGTCCTTACAGGATTAAATACCATGACGTCTACCGGACTGATATTTAAAATATTTCCCGAATTATACGCGTTAAGGCAAATGGATATTGAAAAGGAGTTTACCCTTGAAACTTACGGCCACACCATTGACGGGTTTAAATATCTGAGGAAATATAACAAATTATACAACCTTGATGAAAAAATGCTTTTAAATGTCGGATATGCACTACTCTTTCATGATCTTGGAAAGGCCTGCACTTTTTCTTTTGACGAGCAAAAAGGTCTTGTACATTTTTTCTACCACGAGCGGTTTTCCTGTGAAACAGCTTTGGCAATCATGGAAAGGCTCAGATTCAGCTCCTATGAAATAAGATCAATACAAAAGCTCATCAAAAATCATATGAGAATATTCCTTATCAGCAGCAATGAATCAACTGAAAAGGCAACGAAGAGGCTGGTATATAAGATGGGCGACCTGACACCTTCACTTATATTACTTACTTTATGCGATATGTATGGGAGTTCGGGAGGAAAAGAAAATACGCAAACAAGACTCGTTAAAGTCAAATGCGGAGAAATCCTGAATGAATACGATGAGTGGATAAAAGAGCCTCTGCCGAATCTTGTAAACGGTTATGACCTGATCGAATTGGGATTCAGGCAAGGCCCGGAGATAGGAAAGGCTCTTAACATTATAAGGGAAAAACAAATTTCAGGAGAGATTAAGGAAAAAGAAGAGGCATTGCATTATGCCGGAATGCTGCTGAATATAGGTTGATTTGAACTATTGGTCATCGTCTTCTGGCGTTTGGCCTATATCCGTGATCTTGATGGTTCCCGCATAATCACGGTTTGAATACTTTTTTAATCCCATTAGTTTTTTTGTTATTGCGCCTATCTTGTGTACCTGATTTTTCATTATTTCAAGTGTTTTAAGTGTTTGGTCATCCTTGTTTACCACAGACAAAATTTCAATACGGCCGCTGATTACCTGAAGCGGCTGATTCAATTCATGGCAGATCGCCCCATAAATGTTTTCTAAAGAATATTGAAGAAATGGTCATTTTTGATGTATAGTATCCTCATGACTGCTGTTCCAAGAAATGCGGCGACGGTAATAGTTTTAAAAGAAGCTTCTCCGGAAGGATTTGAAGTATTCCTTCTTAAACGGCATGAAAAGAGCGCCTTTATGGGCAGTAATTTTGTTTACCCCGGCGGTGTTGTAGACAAGCACGACAGTGATCCTGAAATCCTCTCTTTCTGCAATGGTATTCCATCGGACAAGTCACAAAAAGAACTTCTCCCGTTTATGATTGCTGGCATCAGGGAACTTTTTGAAGAATCAGGGCTTTTCCTCGCCTATGATAAGGACGGCCTGCCTTTCACTATTCGCGATGAGGCAACCGATGATCGCATCCATCAATACAGGGACCTCCTCAATAAGAGATTGATCACTCTGAAAGAAATTGTAAAAAAAGAAGGGCTCTTTCTTGCCCTTGACCAACTTTATCACTATGCCTATTGGATTACCCCTGAAGCACGGCCTATGCGTTTCAATACACATTTTTTTGTAGCTCGCTATCCTGAAGGCCAGAAGGCAAGTGCTGATGAAAAGGAAACAACGGAAGGGGCCTGGATGACCGCAGGACAGGCACTTGAAAAAAATCTGGCAACCATCCTTGTATTAAGCCCCCCTACTTTGAAGACACTGGAAGATCTTTCAAGGTTCAGCACCATAGAAGAAGCGATCTCATTTTCAAAAGCCAGCGAAAAATCACCTATCCTTCCCCTTCTCCTTACTATTTCAAATGACTGTTTTCTCATTTTCCCCTGGGACCCAGATTATGACAATCATAAAAAAGGAGATATTTCCACCTTCACGGACCACGGCAGGATATCAACTCTGACTGACAACACAACCCGCATCCTCACCAGAGAGGGCTGCAACATTCCGTACTGTAAAAAAACATGATTTTTCGTTTTTCCTGCAGCAAGAAAATATTTATAATTTCATGGACGCATCACACTGTTCTGTTTTCGGCCATCTAAGACTATTCTCAGGTTTATGTGCTATAAGTAAACATAGAAAATATAAAAATAATTCAGTTTTAAGGGTAAAATAATGAGCATCCAGATCTTCGGCACACTCAAATGTCAGGAAACACGAAAAGCACAGAGATATTTCAAAGATAGAGGCATCCCCTTTCAGTTCGTTAATCTTGCAGAAAAAGGTCTCAGCAGAGGTGAATTGAATAGCATTAAAGCTGTGATAGGAGTAGAAAACCTCATCGATAAAGGTAGTAAAGAATACGGCAGGCTCAACCTGAAATACCTCACTCATAATGTGGAGGAGGAACTTCTTAATCATCCACTTTTGTTCCGTACCCCCATCGTAAGAGACAGTCGCAAAATAACAGTGGGCTATGAACCTGAGGTTTGGAAAGAGTGGACATAAACACAGAGCAGTATATTAATCATTTCCAATCAACATCATGGAGATATTGAAATCTGGTATTACCCACAGGCCAGGTAATAAAACAATTGTTACACCTTTAATCTTCTTACCAGCCAGGCAATTGTTTCGCCCAGGTCTTTCATATTTTCAAGTGCTTCAGTGTCTTTCTCGACCTCTCCCTTCTCCCTTCCAACACCAAAATTCCAGTAAGTAGAACCTGGAATAATCATTCTGGACATTAGAAACATATGGTACATTGAATCTATGACACTTGTTGCTCCTCCCCGTCTGTTCACAGTTACTGCAGCACCAATTTTACGAGAGAAGAGGCGGCCATTAGCATTGGCAACAAATCCTGCACGGTCTATCAAGGCTTTCATTTCTGATGTCATACCGGCAAAGTATGTTGGTGAACCTAAAATAATCGCATCGGATTCAACCATTTTACCAATGCATTCATTTATGATATCTGTATCAATTGCACATTTTGAATCCTTGTTTTCCTTGCACTTATAGCAGGCCATACAGCCATGCACCTGTTTGCCGCCAATCTGGATCAGTTCTGTTGTTATCCCTGCTGCAGCAATAGGTTCAAGTACTTTTTTCAGCAGGAATTCCGTATTCCCGCCTTTACGTGGACTTCCATTAATAGCAATTGCTTTCATATTGCGATCTCCTTGTATATTCAAGTTTAAGGATCAATCTGCTGTTTACATTTTCTAAAGTATTATGCTTAACGAATAACATTGTCAATGACAATTACGTTCCTATAAAAATAAACTTATGAGGATAATTCTGCATGATATAAAAGTTTTTTGCATGGGGAACTCTTCATGCTGATACAGGGCCTATTAATGAAGGCCATCAAACTATTTGTTCACAGATAATCAGCAAGCTCCACGAGGAACCCCTTATTATTTATTGAGATATTTAATGGATAACTTTATACTATGTATATTCTAAAGGCAAAAGGAGGTGTACTTTGAGGATTGATAAAGATGTAAAAACTAATCCGCTTGATACGCTTACAAAATCTGCCCAGGCTAAGTCGCCAAAGCAAACAGCTACTGAAGACAAACACAATATGGGTGTATCTGACAAGGTAGAATTGTCAGGTAAAAATATAGATATAACTAAGATTACTGCGAAGGTTAATGCAGCGCCTTCAATAAGGGAGGATAAAGTTAACAGCATCAGAGCAGCAATAGAAAACGGCACATATAAAGTAAAAAGCGAACTCGTAGCAAAGGCAGTCATCAAGAACACCCTCCTGGATGAAATACTCTAGTCGATGTTTAACCTGACACTCCCATAACAGATCAATTGCTTCCCTGTAAGATATGGTTTATCCTCTTCTCAGAATGAGCTCTATGCTTCAGGAGATTATCAACAATAATTTTCATAACAACCTGACCAAACTTGCTCCCAGGCTTCGGCAGGTGTTATATTAAAAAGTAGAGAAAAGGAGGCAGATATTATGAAAGTGATAGCAATAAACGGAAGCCCGAGAAAAAAATGGAACACGGCAGCCCTTCTCCAAAAAGCCCTGGAAGGAGCCGCATCCCTGGGAGCGTACACCGAGCTTGTCCACCTCTATGATCTTAATTACAGGGGTTGCATAAGCTGCTTTGCGTGCAAGACAAAAAATGGCCCAAGCTACGGAAGGTGTGCTGTAAAAGATGGTCTTACCCCGCTTTTAGAAAAAATCGGGCACATAGGCGCCATGGTCCTGGGTTCTCCCATCTATTACGGAACTGTGACAGGAGAAATGAGATCCTTTATGGAGCGCCTGTTTTTCCCTTACAGCACCTATACCGACCCTCCGGGGTCCCTTTTCCCGGGAAATATTTCAACGGGTTTTATCTATACGCTTGGCGCTACCGAAGAACTGGCAAGGGAACGCGGCTTCCACCACCACATCAATCTGAATGAAATGCTCCTCAGGACCATATTCGGCAAATCTGAATCACTTATGAGCTATGACACATACCAGTTTGAGGACTACTCAAAGGTGTATGCCCCACGTTTCGACCCTGAAAAGAAGGCAAAGAGGCGGGCAGAGGTCTTCCCCCTTGATTGCGAAAAAGCCTTTGAGATGGGTGAACGATTCGCCGGAATAGATGCCACCCCCTGATCACCATCTGTTAAGCTTTAAAAGTTGACAGATTTAATAAGAAGAATGGGTAGGAAAACGTATAGCACATAGTAAAAGGATTTTATCGTTTCAGCCTTTTATATATCGTATATATGCCATAACCAATTATGGCTATTGTGCCGGTTATTAAGGGTATCCCGAAAACAATGAACCTCACCGCTGCAAGCTGCGGGGTATCACTGGAAAGAGGTTCATATCCCCCTCACCCCGCCCTCTCCCCCGGAGGGGCGAGGGAAAGTAGTAACCCTGCAGCAAGCTGCAGGGAATCATTTGGATCGAAGAAATTGCTCTGGCAATGTCAACAGGAGTAATCTCCCTGGATTTCTGATTATTGTCCGGTTCATCGATTCCAACACTTTTAGCGTCCATCACAAAGAAATATCTTGACAAATAATAACATGTAGTCTATTATATAGACATAGTGTCTATTATATAAAGGATTAGTCTAATGGGTATTTTGGAAAGGAGGAAACGTGAAAAGGAATTAAGACAGGAATTGGCAATAAGTGCTGCTATGGCTATATATGATGAAGAGGGCTACCACGCTATTACAATGGATAGGATAGCGGAACGTTCAGAATTAAGCCGGGCCGCATTGTATCTCTATTTTAAGAGCAAAGAGGAAATCCTGATTAAAGCTACTGTGTCGTTTTTTGACGATTTTGCCGCCCTCCTTCAGGGCTTGTATGATAATAGGGAGAAAAATAAATATAGACTATTTGAGGATTTATGGGGATGTTTTAAACAAATTTATGAAAAGAATCCTTCAACTTTTGCTGCTTCACAATATGTTCATCATAGAGAAATAATCCGTAATCTTCCCGAAGATTTACGTAATATTTTATTCAAGTCGGGCGCCAAAGTAGTAGGCCTACAGCATATGATAGTTGAATACGGAGTCAAAGAAGGAGTATTTATTGAGGTCGATTCAAGAACACTGTCAGAAGTCATATGGGCTTCTTTTTTAGGGATTGTGTATCTCGAACGAAGCAAGAACACCCTTTCCAAGAAAAATCATTTAAGCATTACGCATGATCTTGCCTTAATGGTGTTAGCAAAAGGAATATTGAATCAACCGCAACAGAATCATTAGGATTGCTGATATGCAGCAAACATGGGAAGCATTAAAAATAAAAATAACAAATAATCGCAACAAAGCGATCAAAACAAAAAAAGGAGAACACAAAATGAAAACAGAATCAGTACAGTATGACCTTACATCCGAAGAATATACATCGGATGCAGAAGATTCAAGAAACAAGTCAAGTATTTTAGCAGGATATTTGAATGGAAAACCTATTCGTGGAAGAATAGCATCATCAGGAGTGGCAATGGGTAGAGCTACATTAATAAGAAATGACGACGATATATTAAAAGTAAAAGATGGTGCTGTGATTATTTCTAAAACAGCTTCACCTAAACTTGCGACAATATTATCTAAAGTGAATGCGATAGCGACCGAAATTGGTGGTCAGTCTTCAAATGCCATGATATTTGCCAGGGAATGCGGCATTCCTGCATTGGTGAATATACCCGGTCTGACGGAAATAATAAAAGATGGAGATATCGTAAGAGTAGACGCGGTAAAAGGAATTGTAGAAATTGAGAAGCGTACTAAGCTGCACAGCATAAAATAGTTTAAAAAACTATGTATCAAGCTTTAAGGCAAATTGGCAGACCGCCTTCTCCTGAACCTCCGGGTCAGGAAATGCCTTAATGCCTGTCATTAAATTTCTCTCACATTATCATTATCATTCTACTTTCCGCCATTAATCAACGTCAGGGATATACTTAAATTTCAGATGATCCCGGCTCATTCCCATTTGCCGCAACAGTTGCGGCAAATTCTGAATCGTTTGCAGATCCAAGCCAGTGGTTACTTTATCAATTCTCAGCAACATATACTTAATTCTGAGACAAACCTTTTTGGAAAATCATGAATTGTTATTTCAGGATTTTAAGAGCAGTCCTTTTGGCCCATGATCCTGGCGTCGCAGATATGCACGCCGCCGCGGGAGGAGATGAATACAGGGTTTAAGTCCATTTCCCGAACCTCGGGATTATTGTTGATAAACGTTGAAATTCGAAAGAGAAGATTCTCAATTGTCTGAAGATCTATCGACCCGCTTCGAGGATTTCTGAGCACCCCGTAGCCCTTTAGTTCTTCTATCATATCTTTCGCGTCAGAAGCTTCTATCGGAATCAATCTGAACGAAACATCTTTCATTGCTTCCACAAAGACACCTCCCAATCCGAACATCAGAACGGGACCAAACTGCGGGTCCCTCAGCATTCCGACGATCACCTCCAAGCCGCTTCCCTGTCTCTGCACAATAACTCCGTCGAGCCTCTTTTCAGGATGGTCTGAGCTAAAGGTTCCAACGAGTTCTCTGAATGCCTGTCTCACTTCCGCTTCATCCTTGAGTGACACCCGTATGCCCCCGACCTCGGTCTTGTGGATCACATCCGACGATGAGAGCTTCAGCGTCACAGGAAAACCTATCTCTGATGCCTTACTCGCGGCTTCATCCTCGGTCTTTGCCAGAAGGCTCTCCAGCACGGAAAACCCCTGCTTTTTAAGAAAGGTGAGAGCTTCTACACCGAGGAGCAATGATTCCATCTTTCTACCTCTTCCTGTTCAATAATACGCTGACCTTCCACAGGTTAGCCATGGCTGTTACAGCTCGCTCCGGAGTAGGAAGAATCGCTACCCCTTTCTTCCGGTCAAGTGCCTTTACCGGCTCATCCCATATGCCTGGAGGAGCGGGAAAGCAGGCGATGACTGGCTTATGGAAAGGATCTACAGCCTTCATATATTCTTCCATCCCCGCCGCCAGCTTCAGATTGGCTGACGCATACATTGCAAGAAAAACAATGCCGTCCGTGTGCTCATCGTCGATCACTGCCTTCATGATCTCAATGATATTCTTCGGGTTATACCATGCAGGCCCCATATCCACCGGATTTGTGCGAATAGCGATTGGAGGCAAAAGCTCATTGATTCTCCTCTGTGTTGCCTCCGAAAAGTTCGACAGCTTGAGTCCCGCAGGCTCCAGGGCGTCCGCAGCAATCATTCCCGGACCCGCCTGGCCGGAAAGCACGGCTATGCGAGATCCAGCCGGCAAGGGGCATACATCGAGGGCTTTTGCCGTATCAAGCAACTCTTCCGCGGATGTGACTTCCAGAATCCCTGCCTGACGAAGGGCACCTTTCCATATTGCATGGTTTCCAGCGAGCGACCCGGTGTGGAATCGGCTTGCACTATCGCCCTTTTCGCTTTTTCCTGCCTTGTAAGCGATAATAGGCTTTCTTCCGCGCAGTGATTTAGCAACCTCAAGAAGTTTCCTCGGCTCATCAAGACCCTCTATGTAAAGGGCGATTACCGTTGTGGAACTATCATCCTCGACGAGGTACGGCAAGATCTCGGGAAAATCAACGTTGCAGCGGTTGCCAAGGCTCATCAATTTTGACATGGCGACCCTCTGTTCAATGGCGAGAAAACCGCAGAGATGGCACATGCCTCCGCTCTGGCTTATCAGGGCAACGCCCCCTTTTTCGATCATGGAGAATTCCGACGTGAAAGATGCATTTACTCCGGAGCTCAGATTGACAAAACCAAATGTATTAGGTCCGATAATTGGCAGACCATATTGCTCTGCGATCTCTCCAATCTTTTCTTCTAAAAACCCACCCTCAGGATCTTCAATTTCCCGAAAGCCTGCGGTAATCAGCACTACCCCCTTCACGCCCTTGCGCCCGCACGCGTGAAGTGTTTCCGGGACCATGTTGGCAGGCACAACGATCACTGCCAATTCGACATCCCCGGGGATCACTTCCAGGGAGGGGTAAGAATCCAGGCCCCAGATCTTTTCGCCTCTTGGATTTACAGGAAAAATCTTCCCCTGGTAATTGCCGGCAAGGCTCTTCATTACATGATAACCTAATTTGTCAAAACTGTTGGATGCTCCAATAACTGCAACGGAGAGAGGGGAGAAAAGCCGGGCAAGGTCTTGATTCATCATATCATTCGCTCCGATAAGGTATTCAAGGAAGTCTTGATATTCTGTACCACATCCGCCGGCAAAAAACAATCCCAATTTGTATACAAGACCACAAGCCCGGCTATGGAGCCGACATTTCAGAGGTAATGACTCCTGAGTCATGGATAAAGATTTGAATCCGGTAAGTTTTTTTTAAGTCAATTAGTATAAACAAGCTTCCATATTGGCTTTACGAAGATATTAGTTTTCGTTAACACAGTGTTAACGAATTTTTTAGGGAGGGTGGGAGCAGCACATTGGAATATTTCCAACCAGGGTCAGAGGGATATTGAAATATTGAAAAATGGCTCCATATCCAGTCTGTCTTGACATATGTCCGATATATGGTATAGTTATACCAATATGGCAAGGCTTATATATCACGTGAAGCAATATAACGCCAATGGTTCTATCGAAGAAATTAAAATATGGCAGTTACCCAGAACAAAAGATAAACCATACGGGTTGAAATACTCATTTGTCTATATCGTAAATGGTGAACGTGTTGTAGGCTATGATAATTATGAGGGAAAGGAGTCCCAATATACGTTTAAGAACCTTAAAAAGCTATGGAATGACTTCAAAAAAGATATACAACGATGCAGGGAAGGTGCAATATGAAGATTAAAAATATTAAGATTGCAATAAAATCGGAAAAGGAACTATTTAATGAGGTCAATGCTGTATGGGAAAAAGCTGAGCAGGGAGAAAAAGTAAAAAAACATGAAGGACTCTACTGTGAAAACCTTGAAGCTATGAGAAAAATCCTCACAGAAAACCGCCTCAGGATTCTCAAGGTCATTAGAAAAGAGCATCCTTCATCAGTGTATGAACTTGCAAAGTTTCTTAAGAGGGATGTTAAAAATACCTATGATGATGTTGAACTTCTTGCGGGTCTCGGTCTTATTGATTTGAAGAAAACAAAAGAAGGCAGAGAGCGCAATACTCCTGTCGTAAATTACGAAAAAATTCTTCTGGAGATACAGGTTGCCTGATTAAGTGTATACATGCTGTTAAATCTTTGACTTTGTGCGTTCAGAAAGCTTCTTCGTCAAGAATAAAGATTCAAATCCGATAAATTTTGTTTTTGAAGTCAATTCGTATAAACCAGCTTCCATATTGGTTTTACGAGAGTAATTATATTTGCTGTAACAGTTACAGCAAATATTTGGGGGAAGTTTGGAACGGCACATTGGAGTATTACCAACCAATGGCAGGGAGATATTAATAATTCGGACATCCCAATTTGCCGCAAATGTTGCGGCAATTTTAAAATCATCTGCAAACCCAAGCCAGTCTTTGTTTTATCAATTCTCAGCAACAGCTTATTTATTCTGAGAGATGCAATCGTGGTAAGGTGGACGAAACCGGCAAAACTCGATAGTCTGCCCTCCCCTCAACGCCATATCCAGGCAAAACTCTATCACCTTCTACGAGTTTTTATTATTGATTAACAAAGTATTTGAGAATATATTTCAGAAGGTGCGATATGGCAAAAGTAGTAACACTCAGGCTTAATGATAAGGTATATAACGCCTTTAAGACAATAGCCGAACAAGAGAACAGGTCGATCTCTAATTTTATTGAAACAGCCGCATTGCGGTATATCAACGAAATTGAATTTGTTGATGAATTCGAGATGGCGGAGATAAATTCCAATACAACGCTAAAGGATTCGATGAACCGGGGGATCGAGGATTACAAAAATCACAAAGGCCGGCTTTTCTGATGTACCTGATTTTTCTTACATCTGAATTTAAGTATGCGTTATCCTTTCCCCCGTATTTCAAAAATTATGATTGTGATAAAGCGGAAAAGGAAGCTGATAGCGACATCAAAAAGGGCAGAGTTAAAAGCTTTTCTTCAATTGATGAATTCCTTGCCGACCTAAAGGCATGAAAATAATACGTACCGATTCCTTTAAAAGAGATTTCGAGGAATTACCTAAACATATTCAAGAAAAATTTGAAAAAGAAATTGACGACATTACTATTTATGCGTAGAATGAAGAATTGAGGTGTATAAAATGGCTATTAAAAACGACACCATAGAAAAGATAAGAAAACAGCGTGACTATCTTTCTTCAGAATTTGGTGTTGAGAAGATTGGCCTCTTCGGTTCTGTCGCTACGGGAGCCGATAACGATAGCAGCAATATTGATCTTATTGTAGAGTTCAGCCGGCCCATGGGCCTCAAATTTATCAGGCTTGTCGAATACCTTGAGGAAATTCTTGGAAGAAAAGTGGACCTTCTAACTCGTGACGGTCTTGAAAATATACGCGTAAAAAAAGTCGCAGATGACATACGAAGCACCCTGACCTATGTCTAAACGAAACGATCAGGAACTCATTCAAGATATTATTGAATGTGCTCATCGCATCCGGTCATAAATTGAACGAATAGGATATGAAGATTACAGTCTGAAACCTGTCAGTTAAAAGATAATGGATGGTGAAAATATGCCTATAATCTCGATGTTCTATGGTATTATTGTTCTCATGTTCTATTTTGATAATAAGAAACATCATCTTCCACATATTCATGCCCAGTATGCCGAGCATGAGGCTATTATCGGAATAGACGATGGAACAATTCTGGAAGGTAATCTTCCTACTTCAAAAATGAAATTGATTCAGGCATGGATTGAAATACACAGAGACGAATTAATTGCTGACTGGAGAATGTCGGTTGAAGGCCAGCAGCCATTTAAAATTGAACCATTAAAATGAGGTGAACTCATGGTAAAAATCATATCAGTTGAGCCTTTGGTTGATTATAAACTCAAAATTGAATTTTCAAACGGCAAAAAAGGTGTGTTTGATGTCTCTCCATATATAGACAAAGGTGTTTTTAATGAGTTAAAGGAGCAATCATATTTTTGTTCTGTCAGACCTGCTTTTGGAGGTATCATGTGGCCCCACGAACAGGATTTCAGTGCAGATACTGTTGAGTATGAACTGCAAGAAATTGGATAATGACATATCAGGGTTAATCGGCATATCCGGCAAGTTTTCTTTTTAAAGTCAATTCGTATAAACCTGCTTCCATATTGGCTTTACGAGGATATTGGCATTTGTTACAACTGTTGTAACAAATATTTGTAAGGAGGGTGGGAACGGCACATTGGAGTATTTCCAACCAGCGGCAGGGAGATATTTATAATTCGGACGTCCAATTTTCAGCAACTGTTGCTGAAAATTAAGAAATCATCTACAAACCCAAGCCAGTGGTTGTTTTATCAATTCTCAGTAACGGTCTCTTTGTTATGGGATATACTTTACTTGGGGGGTCTGTCAAACCGAAGTTATTTTTGGTGAATAATGGGCACATTCGGATACAACTACCGTTTATAAAGCTCTCTCCTGTGGCCAACTCGCAACACTACAATATCCCTGCCTTCTATATCGAAAATAATCCTATAATCTCCTACTCGAAATCTATAACTGCCAAGACTTGAATCCGTAAGGCTTTCAGCATAATCTAAGGGGGCATCCTGATAACGCATAAGTGTTTTACCAATTCTTTTTTTCACATTTACTTCAAGTTTTCCGATATCCCTCACTGCTCTTTGTGTATATACAAGTCTGTATTTCACTCTCCGAAAACCTCTGCGTGCGTTTTAACCCTCCCGGCTTTATAGTCTGCTTTTGCCTCTTTAATACTTTCCAGATATTCGGGAGAGGTGGATGCAATAAGATCTTCTATAAAGGCGTCTCTTTCGCTCTTTCTCATCGCCTTTATTGCCTTTATCAGGTCTCCCCGACTCAAATCTATTTTCACGGTACTGAGCATATAAAAACCTCGCTAATCAAATTTGTCTAAGTATATCATTTTTATATGAATGTGAAAATTAATTAAATGTATCTTCCAATACAACAATTGAAAAATAAGAACAATTGAAAAAAACCTGATATACAGGTGTTTCCATCCGGCAATAATAGCTCCTGAGTCATGGATAAAGACTTGAATCCGGTAAATTTGGTTTCTAAAGTAAATTCGTATAAACCTTCTTCCATATTGGCTCTACGAGAATATTGGAATTTGCTAACACTGTGTTAGCAAATATTTTGAGGGGGGTGGGAACAGCACATTGGAGTATCTCCAACCAACGGCAGGTAAGATATTAATAGTTCGGACATCCAATTCTCAGCAAATGTTGCTGAAAATTAAGAATCGTATGCAAATCCAAGCCAGTCTTTGTTTCATCAATTCTCATCAACATACTTCTTATTCTGAGAGATCCTTTTCTCGGAGTCTACCTGCCAATACAGTTTTCGTTAAAAGAAAACAATTGATAAAACCTTAATAAAAGTAGTTAAATAGAATATTCCATTCAACTTTGCGGGTCATAAAGTGCATTTAACAGGGGGAGCGATGACCTATCGGAATATTCGGCGTTGCATTTCAAATCAGCTGCAAGGGGATGCTAATAATTTTTGAGCATCCCCATCGGCTTCCGGTGAACTTTGTATTAGATCCACCTAGGAGGACAATAATGATAATCGAAACACTTAAGGATGCAATAAAGAGGAAAGTGGCAATATCATTTGAGTACAACAAACCCGGTAAAACATCTGGTAGCCGAATTGGTAATCCACATGCCATATATATTATGCGCAAAAATGACGGAACTGAATCAACTAAAGTTGACATTTTACAGACATCTGGGGTTAGTGACAGTGCCAGCGAAAAGATACTACCAAGCTTTCGAATGTTTTTTATAGAACATCTCTCAAATGTTGCTATTTGTGAACCTGTTACTCCATTCAAGGAGTCTCCTGAATACAATCCGGAATCGGATAGATATAAATATGTCATAGCGAAGGTTTGATAATGAGCATTGACCATGCTTTTGAGATTGGAAGCGATGAAAGATGCAAATTGTTCTTAAACATTTCTGGCTTGAATAAAGGAGGAAATGAGATTGATGAAGTTTCCGCCAATCTCTATGCATACGATTCTACTACTGGTGTATCTAAGTTTACATGTTCCCTGTCAATTAATGACTTAGGAAATCTATATTATCACCTTGATAAATACAGTATGATTAAATCAGTCGTACCTAAGGAAACGGGGAAGTTTGTAGAAATAACAGGCAATACGGAAGGAATTTTGTCCCTCCTTGCTGCTACAGATACAGCGTCACTAGTTCCTGCCCTGAAGAATATTATCCGAAACAAGCTTTCGCAAGATGACATAAATACTATTTTAGGTAGAAAAGAGTCTTTGATAGAATTTGAGAATAAATTGTCACAAGGCAAAAGTATCACTGAACCAGAATGGCAGATATTTTTTGAAAAAAATGAATGGATATTTGGCTATGGCCTTAAGTACCGATATCTGAAAATACTCCAAAGAGAGGCACATGTTTCAGGTTCAGATTTAGATGGAGGAAATGAGGTTATATCAGATTTCCTTTTATCAGACATGAGATTTACAAAGCTGGTAGAATTGAAGAAGCCAAGTACATCATTGTTCAAAAATCGAAAAAATAGATCAGATGCATGGTGTTTATCAAATGATTTATCAGATGCTGTCAGCCAGATTTTATCTCAGAAGGCAAATTGGGAGATTAACAGTCAGGCTGATAATTACACTTCAGAAGGCAACAAAATTACAGACCTTACTCGTGACGTTGAATGTATTTTGATAATAGGTAGCAGGTCTGAGTTATCGGGAAGTGACAAAGAAAAAGCTGTAAAATTGAAGACGCTTGAGCTGTATAGGCGGAATTTGAGAAATATTGATATTGTTTTGTATGACGAATTATTTGAACGAGCCAAATTCATAGTAAAAAACGGCTTGAGGGAGTGATCTAGCAAGAGGAAATTTATTATGGAACGATACAAGAACTTAGGGGGAGATTCTGGAGTCTTAGCCTATGAAATTGGTGATGACTCTATCACTGTTCAATTCAGTACTGGCAGGGTTTATCTCTATACCCATAGAAGTACCAGTAGTGCAAATATTGAACAAATGAAATTGCTTGCCGTGGCCGGAAAAGGTTTGAATAGTTATATTAGTAAATATGTTAAAAAGGGATATGAGTCAAAACTAAGATAAAAAATAACGCACCCTTTACTTAATACATTTGGATATATAGTAAGATGACCGAAGAAACAGCAGAACTTAAGATATTTTTTGACAGCCCGAAGGTATTTGAAATACAGAACATAAAGCCACTTATGGGGCTAACAGGACTATATTTCATTTTTAATGATAAGACGAGAATTCAATACCCTTTCAAAACATCTCGATTGCTCTACATTGGAATGAGCGAGAAAAAAACAAACAGTATCGGTAGTCGACTAACAGAACACTTTGAAGGTAAAAGTAAGAACTGGGGGCTTATCAATTACGGCAAAGTGAACCAACTTTATTTTACTTATATTAACTTCGAAATGCTTCGCAAATTCTGGAGTAACAGAGTTGAAGACCTCGAAAGCTATTTCATTCTAGACTTCGTTGAAAAATACGGTGTGTATCCTATCTGTAACAATAAATCCGGGTATGAGATATTAGATAAAAAACTAAAGGCTAACTTCATAATCAATTGGCCATACTTTGAATAAATACAAAACAGGGGCATTTTATCATGAGTGACGAAATTAAAAGCGGCAAGCAGCTAATTGAGGAGTTTTTTGCAGAGGTTATGGATATAGAAGGGGTAGACAAAAAGACTGTTGAGAAGCTGATTTTTTTGTATAGTGAAGGGAAACTGACCGATACCAACATCGAGAACGCAATGGGACAACTATTTCAAGAAGAACTTGGCGCAACCGAGGAAAAAGATGACAAAAATTAAATCAATCAACATCAGCGGAATCAGGGGTATCAAAGATCCTTTGCCGCTAAATCTGGATAATAAATCGATTCTGATATTTGGTGAAAATGGATCGGGCAAAAGTTCTTTAACTGATGCTATTGAGTGGTACTATTCAGATGGTGTTGAGCATTTGATTAGCAAAGAAACTGGCGCAACCAAAGGAAGAGGGTCATTACGCAATCTATTCATTCCTGACAATGAAGATGCATTCGTTAATATTCATTATTCCAATAATAAATTGAATGCAACAAAAAGTATTGACGGTTCATTAAGGACTTCCGTATCCAATACGACTGATAATTTCAAAGAATATCTGCTAGCTACTCAATCTGAAAATTTAATTTTACGCTACAGAGACTTGGTGGAATTCATTATCGCCACCCCTGGGGAAAAGATAGAGAAACTCCAAAACATAATTGGCTTTTCCGCTGTAGCTGATGTCCGTGGTCTTCTTAAGAAGTCTGCTGGAAGAATTGCCCGCAACATTAAATCGGCCAACTTTGATAATCAAAAAAACGCCCAACATACTGTTGTTCTCGATAACCTCGGGCAAAATGCTTATACCGACGACCAACTTTTTGCAGGAGCAAACCTGTTGATAAAACCTTTGCATATTGGAAAGGACATCAAATCGCATAAAGATATCAAGGATGTTCTAAAAACAATTGAAGCCAAAGGAGATACAGCTCTTTTGGAACAAATAAGTTTCTATACTAAGGTTGGAGAAAACTTAACGGAAATTTTTGGGAACATTGATAACATACATTCAAGCTACAAAACTTATCATACAATATACACCGAACTGCGAAAAGATCCTGAGAATATTCAAAAATTACAACTCCTTGCTTTACTGAAAGAAGGGCAGAGTGTTTTGAAAAACGATGTTGTCCAAGATGATTATTGCCCACTCTGTCTACAAGAAAAGAGCAAAATAGAATTAATTAAAGAATTAGAAGAAAGGATTAGAGAATTAGAAACGCTGGAGCAAAAGAAAGATAAGTTGAAAGAACAAGGGCAGAAATTAAAGGATACTCTGCGAGTCAACGTCAATACAATAGATGGGCTACTCAAAGAGAAGCTTTTCAAAGAGGAACAACAAGCCACACTTCTTGAGAAGGTTCAGCAAATTAGAACCTCCTTGAATGTCTTTACTGATGAACTAAAAAAGGAATTGATAGCTAAAGACTCAATTCATGAGCCGAGCAAAATACAAATTAATAAGAAAGAAATATCTGAGCTTGCCAAGCAAGCGCAAGACACGGCAAAGGAACTCACGGAAAGCAAGGGATCAAATACAAAATTCCAGATTTACACCAAGCTATTTCAAACAGTTACTGCTTACAATCAATATCAAAGCATTAAGAGACAGCAAGAAATACTGACGAAACAACAAATAACATTTCAAGTGCTTTTTGCAGATTTTATTAAAAGGCAAGAAGAAGCTTTAAATGTCTTTCTAAAGACATTCTCCACAAATATTGATGAATATTACACCGCCATGAACCCCAATGAGAAGATTAAGGATATTAAGCTTGTGCCAATCAAGGATAAAAACGATGACTTAGTCGGAATAACAATCGAGTATAGCTTCTTTGATGAGACCAAAACGCCACCAATCGCTTATTTAAGTGAAAGTCACATCAATTGTCTTGGCCTATCATTTTTTTTAGCTTCCGTGAAAGCATTCAATAAGCAGAACGAGCTTTTTATTCTTGACGATGTGATTTCCAGTTTCGACAGACCACACAGAACGAGGTTTGCAAAATTGCTAACTGATAAGTTCGGCGAATACCAAATTCTGTTGCTCACACACGATCAGGGATTCTTTGAACTAGTAGCCAGTGATGTCAAGAACAAAGGATGGCTAATTCAAAATTTTACATGGTCAAAAGAGAACGGGGTAGGAATTGAAAAAGGTACAACCGATATCAAAGAACGAATTCTTAAAAAATTTGAGGACAAAAACACTAATGGACTTGGTAACGATATCAGGGTTTATACTGAAAAGATAATGAAAGAAATCGCCAACAACATAGATGCACAAGTGGCTTTTCGTTACAATGAAATAAATGAAAAAAGAATGGCCCCCGAACTATTGGATGCTGTGCACAGTAGAATTTCAAAAAAAGGAAGCGAATTGAAGGACAAGGCCAACATTCAAAGACTAAAGGGAATACCAATGTTTATCGGTAATGTCACGTCCCATGACAACGAGTTCAATGAAAGTATTGCAGACTTGGCGGCAATATGGGAAGACATTGAGAAAACCATTCTTATCTTTTACTGTGATGAGTGTGGAAAGTCTATTTCTATCAAATACTTTGACAATGTGGAAAATAAAATTAGGTGTGGGTGCGGCAAGTTGACCTACGATTGGAAGCAGTAAAATGAACCTATCCGACCGTTAGAGGCTTTCTATTATTCTACATATGTAGGCAACGTTCGTAACTTTCGACACTTTTTGAATCATCAGTTCTTCTGCCCGAAAGGGATTTTCGATGGATGAGTAGGCGCGCGAGGGCTGGGGTTTGCAGGCGTACTAAACTAGTACGTCGAAGAAGCACAGTCCGACGCGCAACGTGGTCAGGCGCGAAAAGATCTTCGGCCCCTCACTCAGTCATCGCTTATTAACTCTCCCAATACTCTCTCAAACTAATAATCCTGATCCCTTCAAATTCTTTCAATTTCAGCATCTCCTTGTCGCCTGTTACAATTACATCGGCTTTGCCCGACACGGCACATTCAATTATACTATTACCGGGGCTTGCGTCGCCCCCTCCCCCGGCAAAGCCGTGTGAGCCTCCCCTTCTCGCGAGCTGTGCTCACTGTGTAGATTGCCGCAGGGGAGCTTGCGGCAATCTATGACCAGAAAATTTGACGAATTGCTCTCTGATAGAACTTGCCTACAGTTTCCTATATCTCGTTCCTCTTCCCATTCCAATTCTTTCAACCTTTCTGAGAGCAACCAGCCTGTTGAGAGCCTGAAGCACCGTAGGTTTTACTATTTTGGTTTCCCGGCAAATTTCAATAGGCGCTGCCTCTGGAACTTTTTGCAGATAGTTCCAGACTTCCATTTGTTTCGGCGAAAGCAGCTTTTCCACATCCTCGCTTCCCATTAGTTTGATGGCTATCTCGGACTGTTTGAGCAAAACATCAAGGAAGAAATTAAGCCATGGAAAAATATTCCCGGTTTTTCTATTGAAACTTTTCTGACTTTTTACAAGCGCTAAATAGTAATTGTTTTTATTATCTTCCACTATCTTCTCATGCGAAACATAGGGCATGAAGGCATAGCCTTCTTTAAGCAGAAGCAGGTTTGTCAGAATACGGGAAACCCTTCCATTACCATCCTGAAAAGGATGAATTTTGAGAAATTCAACCAGAAAGTTGCCGATTATAAGGAGGGGGTGATATTTCTTTTCTTCAAGTGCCTGCGTTGCCCACTCCATAAGTTCCTGCATTTCTTTAGGGGTAAGATAGGCTTTGGTAGGTTCAAATACGGTACCGATACTCTTGCCGTTTTGATCGAACATTTCGACAGTGTTTTCTGTCTTCTTATAATCCCCTCGATGTCTTTCGTCCTTCTCTACATATTTGAGCAACTGATTGTGAAAGTGTTTGACTGTGCTTTCACTGAATTTGATAGACTTCCAGGAATCAAATACATTATGAAGCAGTTCATAGTATCCTTGCACTTCCTGTGAATCTCTATCAGTAAACTTTTTTGTAGTTATGCCCTGCATCAGCTTTTCAATTTCTTTATCAGTGAGTTTCGCCCCTTCAATACGGGTAGAAGCTCCGGTGGAAGTAACCAAAACAGACCGTTTTAAGCGGCCTAAAGCTTGAGGGTTAATTTGCAGCCCGCCAATCCAACGCCCTTTAATTTCATCAATTTTGGCTATTTTCGATAAAACCTCAGAAGGAATGGGGGATAGTCTTCTGTCGAGTTTAGTCATTGCCTTTTGCATATTGTTAACTATATTCGATTATATGTGATTGTATGCTGTTTGTCAAGTCTGCCAAAAGTATTGCGTTTCTCACAATATACTTAATTTGATAGAATTCCTTTTTCTGCCTTTCTTTCAGCGAAATCCTTACAGCATCCTGAATCAATGCGCTGATAGGCTTGCCTTCTTCCCTTGCCACAAGTTCCATTTCTCTCGCAAGGTTACATGATAATATATTCAAGTTTTTATAATAAAATAGTGGAATGAAATAGAAGATATGAAAAACAATCTATGTCTTTTCATTTTCCGGATTAGCATAAACGCTTATGCTAATCCGGGTTGAGTGGACATCGGCATTTCGGAAATTTTGCAGATGTGGATGGGCTGTAAGTCTTGCAGGCCGGAGGCGTACTTAATGTACGTCGGAGGATCGCAAGGCGCAGCAGACCGCCGCAGATCAAAATTTTTGAACATGCCGATGTCCGGCTAAAGAGAAAACATGGAAATAACACATAGCAAAGGCCCGGTCACTCCACGAGGAAGCATGCCGCAGCATGATTATTGGTGGAGAATGCGTCCAACCCCGGCTCTGCTGCCAAACACACCTCACTCTGCCGCCTCTCGCACCTCGGATAATATGGACACCCACCTGCTGCCTGCCCATCATCCCCTGCCCTTTTTGCAAACTCACCCTTTACGGAATCTATGAGCATTTTTGTATAAGGATGGAGTGGGTTATAAAATACTTCATCCCCCTTCCCTGCTTCAACCACCCTACCCTTATACATGACAATAATTTCATCTGATAAAAATCTTACAACATTCAAATCGTGTGATATAAACAGCATCGTTATCCCGGCTTTTTCCTTTATATCCATAAAAAGGTTTATTATCTGCGCCTGGATTGACACATCGAGAGACGATACAGGCTCATCAGCAACAATCAATGAGGGATTTGTCGTGAGTGCCCGGCCTATTGCAACTCTCTGTCTCTGTCCTCCGCTCATTTCATGGGGGTATTTGTTGAGAAAGTCGTTGCTGAGCCCGACAATCTCAAGTATTTCTTCAACCCTGTCCATGACATGGTCTTTTTGCGCAGCTTTATGGAATAGAACAGGTTCTGCCAGAGTTTCGAAAATCTTCATTCTCGGGTTAAGGGAGGAGTATGGGTCTTGAAATATAATCTGCATTTCTCTTCGTAATTTCCTTAAATCATGCCCATTGATGTCATTAAGGTTATTTCCCTGGAAAACAATATTCCCGGAGTCCGGTCTTTCAAGGAACATGACACATCGCGCCAGGGTGCTTTTTCCTGAACCGCTTTCGCCGACAACACCAAGGGTTTTCCCCTTATCCACACTAAAAGATATGCCGTCAACCGCTTTTATTGTTTCCTTTGCGTAAGAAAAGGCACTTTTTTTGACTTCATATGTCCTTTTCAGTTCTGATACAGAAAGCACTTCACTCATAGAGAAAGCACCTCACACACCTGCCCTCACTTTTCTCAATCATCAGCGGCTCTTTCTCCTTGCATATCGGCATAACGGATGTACATCTCGGATGGAATTTACATCCTTCAGGGATTTCCGACAGTTTCGGCACAAAACCGGGGATTGCCGTCAACCTTTTTTCAGTGCCTCCAAATCCGAAAACAGAATTCAACAACCCTTTGCTGTAAGGATGCAGAGGCTCTTTGAAAAAATCATCAACAGAGCTTTGCTCAAGTATCCGTCCCGCATACATGATGCTTATTATATTGCATAATTTTCTGACAATATTGAGATTGTGCGTTATGAAAAGCATCGAGGTATTATATTGCCGCACCAGCTCCTTAAGCAGAAAAAGTATCTGTGATTCTGTGACAACATCAAGGGCTGTCGTCGGCTCATCCGCTATTATCAGAGAGGGGTTGCAGGATATTGCAATGGCAATCAACACTCTCTGCCTCTGGCCGCCGCTTAACTGATGAGGATATTGCATATATCTTTTTTCCGGTTCATCGAAACCGACCTGTTTTAAAAGATCGATTGACCGTTCTTTTGCTTCATTCATCTGGACATGTTTATGTATCACTATTGTTTCGCTTATCTGTTCCCCTATCCTTATGACCGGATTCAGAGCTGTCATGGGTTCCTGGAAAACCATTCCGATCCTGTCGCCTCTTATGCTTTCCATCTCAGTCCCGGTTAATTGAACAAGGTCTCTGCCTTCGAAGATAATCTGACCTTCGGTTATCTTTCCCGGAGAAGGCACAAGACGCATAATTGAAAGGGATATCATTGTTTTTCCACACCCGCTCTCTCCTACCAGTCCGAATATCTGACCTTTCATAATGTCAAAACTGACGCCTTCAACAGCCCGGACTATATAAGAATCCGTTATAAATGATGTATTTAATCCTGTTACACTGATTGCAGGCTCGTTCATAAAAATCCCTTTGATTATTTTAACCCTATGCATTATACTAAACCAATAAAAAATGGCAAGCCTTTTATAGGCTATAACGTTTATCTTCTTTGTTTATACAAATAATATACAAGTTATGAATTTGATAAAACTACCGGAATCTATTAATAGAAAAGAAGCATACCTGATACACAATTACAACAAGGAGTCGTTATGGATGAAAAAAGCATAAAAGAAGGCCTTACATTTGACGATATCCTCCTGGTGCCGTCATACAGTGAAATAATGCCTAAGAGCGTAGATGTGTCAGCCCATATAACGAGGGAGATAAAACTGAATATTCCTCTTTTAAGTGCTGCCATGGATACTGTAACAGATGCAAAAGCAGCCATCTGTATTGCACAGGAGGGAGGCATAGGCATTATACATAGGAATATGAGCGTTGAAGATCAGGCCCATGAGGTAGAAAAGGTAAAAAAATCCGAAAGCGGGATGATTGTTGATCCCATTACCATATCACCTAAAAATAAAATTAAAGATGTCCTCGACCTCATGTCAAAATACAGCATATCCGGTATTCCGGTAACAGTAGGGAAGAAACTCGTCGGCATCATAACCAATAGAGACCTGAGATTTGAAACCAACCTTGAAGAAACTGTAGAAAATGTCATGACAAAGGATAATCTGATCACTGTAGAAGAAGGCATCAGCCTTTCGGAATCGAAAAAAATCCTTCATAAACACAAAATTGAAAAGCTCCTTGTAGTTGATAAGAAATACAACCTTAGAGGATTGATTACCATAAAAGATATTGAAAAGATGAGAAAATTCCCTAATTCCTGCAAGGATAATCTCGGCAGACTCAGAACCGGAGCAGCCGTAGGCGTAAGCAAGGACCGGGACGCCCGCGTTGATGCGCTTTTAAAGGCAGGATGCGATGTAATCATCATTGACACTGCCCACGGACATTCAAGAAATGTCATCGAGTCAATCATTGATGTCAAAAAGAACTTTAAAAATGTTCAAATCATAGCAGGAAATATAGCAACGGCAGAAGGATGCGAAGCCCTCATTAAGGCAGGCTGCGACGGTGTAAAGATCGGCGTCGGACCGGGCTCGATATGCACCACAAGAATCGTTGCAGGCATCGGCGTCCCGCAGGTTACAGCCATCGCTGAAGTGTCAAGGGCAGCAAGAAAACACGGGATACCGACTATTGCCGACGGCGGCATCAAATTTTCCGGCGATATAACAAAGGCCATTGCGTCAGGCGCCAATACCGTAATGATAGGAAATCTTTTCGCAGGAACAGATGAGACTCCCGGTGAAACGGTCCTGTATCAGGGGCGTACCTATAAGGTATACAGAGGCATGGGATCTCTTGAGGCCATGAAAGAAGGAAAAACAAGAGACAGATATTGCATCGCAGAAGACGAGATAGAATCCAAAATAATTCCCGAAGGCATAGAGGGCAGAGTCCCATACAGAGGCTCCCTCTCTATCTGTATTCAACAGCTCGTTGGCGGGCTCAAGGCCGGGATGGGATATACAGGATGTACTAATTTGGAAGAACTCAGGACCGGATGCAAATTCATAAGGATAACCTCTGCCGGATTAAGAGAAAGTCATGTTCACGATGTGTTTATCACAAAAGAAGCTCCCAACTACAGAATTGAATGAGGAAATATGGATTATCATAAGGAAATTATCTTAATACTTGACTTCGGCTCCCAGTATACCCAGCTCATAGCAAGAAAGGTCAGGGAGCTTGGCGTATATTGCGAAATATATCCATACAACATGAATCTTAATGCTATTAAAACATTGAAACCCAGGGGTATCATCCTGTCAGGCGGCCCTAAAAGCGTATCCGAATCCGATGCACCCATATGTGACAACGATATTTTTAGATTACATATTCCGATACTGGGGATATGCTACGGCCTCCAGCTTATCACAAAACTATACAACGGCGAGGTGGACAAGTCGGAAAAGAGGGAGTACGGGAAGGCACATATTTTCATTGAAAAACCCGATGGCCTGCTGAAAGGGATAAAAGATAACGATATTATATGGATGAGCCACCAGGACAGGATTTTTAAAATGCCGGAAGGTTTTATCTCCATTGCCAAATCTGATAATTCACCTTATGCTGCGATAAAAAAACAAAATGAGAATATATACGGAGTCCAGTTTCATCCTGAAGTGCACCACACACCAAAGGGAAAACGCATCCTGAAAAACTTTTTATACAATATCTGTAAAGCAAAGGGACTTTTTTCCCCAAAATCTTTTGTTGAGCTTTCAATAGAAAAGATTCAGAAAGCGGTCGGTAATGAGAGTGTCATATGCGGTCTCAGCGGCGGTGTTGATTCTTCGGTTGTTGCTGCCTTAATTCATAAGGCTATCGGCGACAGGCTGACCTGTGTTTTTGTAAATAACGGTGTGCTCAGAAAAAACGAGGCTCAGGAAGTGCTCGATCTTTTTAAGGACAGGCTCCATCTCAATCTGAGATATGTAGACGCAGAAGAGAAATTTATTGATGCCTTAAAAGGTGTAACAGACCCTGAAAAGAAGAGAAAAATCATCGGCAGGCTTTTTGTCAAAATATTCGAGGAAGAGGCATTAAAGCTCGGCAATGCAAAATATCTTGCACAGGGCACGCTATACCCTGATGTAATAGAAAGCACATCTTTCAAGGGTCCGTCTGCAACAATTAAAAGCCATCATAATGTAGGGGGACTCCCGAAAAAGATGAAGCTTAAACTCCTGGAACCGTTGAGAGAGCTTTTTAAAGACGAAACAAGGATAGTCGGAAAAGAACTCGGATTGCCTGATAATGTGGTCTACAGACAACCTTTCCCCGGACCGGGCCTTGCTATAAGAATCATCGGGGATGTGACAAAAGAAAGACTCCACACCTTAAAAGAGGCAGATGATATCATCAGACAGGATATCGAAAGAGACGTACATTTCCGCCATATCTGGCAGTCTTTTGCCATATTGATACCGGTAAAAACAGTAGGAGTCATGGGCGATGAAAGAACATACGCCCACGTTATAGCCTTAAGATGCGTTGAGAGCGAAGACGCAATGACTGCAGACTGGGCTCGTATCCCCTATGAAACACTTGACAAGGTGGCGAGAAGGATAATAAACGAGGTCCCCGGTGTTAACCGTGTTGTCTATGATATATCATCTAAACCGCCCAGCACAATAGAATGGGAATAATAACAGCAATTTTGAATTTTTAATTGCGAATTTTGAATTGCGAATCCAAAGAAGGATAAATGAAAATAAATGAAATGAATCATAAAAACTTTAATTGGTCATAATTAATGAAAGACTTTGTCCATCTCCATGTGCATACACAGTACAGTCTCCTTGACGGCGCAATCAGGTTCGACCGTCTCTTTGATCTTGCCCATACATATAAAATGCATGCATGCGCCATAACAGACCATGGAAATATGTTCGGCGTTGCCGATTTTTATTTTGCTGCAAAACAAGCAGGCATTAAACCGATCCTCGGCTGTGAGGCATACATCTCCCCAAAATCACGTTTTGATAAAAAAGGCAGGGGCGAGGACAATGCCTACCACATCATTCTTCTGGCGCAAAACAACACAGGATATAAAAACCTGATAAAAATGATAAGCTCTGCACAGCTTGAAGGTTTCTACTATGTGCCGAGAATAGACAAAGAGCTGTTAAAATCTCATCATGAGGGTCTTATATGTCTCACTGCCTGCATTAAAGGCGAAATACCCAACGCAATCCTGAAGGGCGACGAAAGGCACCTGAAAGATCTTATAGAAGAATATTACTCGATCTTCGGAGACAGGCTTTTTTTTGAATTGCAGGACAACGGCCTGAAGGAACAGGAAATCATCAACAACAGGCTCGTTGAGTTATCTTCGCATTACAACATACCCTATGTGGCGACAAACGACTGCCACTACCTGAGAAAAGAAGAAGCAAAGGCACATGAGCTTCTTTTGTGCATCCAGACAGGCAAAACAATGCTCGACAAGGACAGGCTCAGCTTTAAAAGTGACGAGTTTTATTTCAAAGGCTCCGAACGCATGGAGTCGGCCTTTGCAAACTACCCTGAAGCCCTGTCGAATACCATGAAAATTGCCGAAATGTGCAATGTAACCATCGAAACAGGCGTATATCACTTTCCTGAGTTTAAACCGCCAAAGGAAATGGAACTGAATGAATACCTGGAAGAGCTCTGCCGTATTGGTCTTACACAGAGAATCCCCAAGATCAGGAAACTCTATGAATCATTTCCTGAAGGACTTTCACAGGAATATAAGAAAAGACTTGAATACGAACTCGGAGTCATTAAAAATACAGGTTTCTCAGGATACTTCCTCATTGTTGCTGATTTCATCAACTATGCAAAATCAAACGGCATTCCCGTTGGACCTGGAAGAGGCTCTGCAGCCGGAAGCCTTGTAGCCTATTGCCTCGGCATTACAGATATTGATCCCATAAAATATGATCTGATCTTTGAAAGATTTTTAAATCCTGAAAGAATCAGTATGCCCGATATCGACGTTGATTTTTGCAAAGATAAAAGAGAAGAAGTCATCCGATATGTAACGGAAAAATACGGCAAAGATAATGTAGCCCAGATAATTACCTTTGGAACAATGCAGTCAAAAGCCGCTGTCCGGGACGTAGGCAGGGCACTGGGACTGCCCTATGCGGAAGTCGACAAGATTGCCAAACTCATACCGGCAATGAGCAAGGAGATTAAAAACGCTATTGAGGATGAACCACAACTCAAAGAGTTATACGAAAAAGACAGCAACATAAAGGAACTTCTCGATAATGCCATGGTCCTTGAAGGGCTTGCAAGACATGCCTCAACCCATGCGGCAGGCATCGTGATTTCAAATAAACTGCTCACCGAACATCTTCCGCTCTACAAGGGTCAAAAGGGTGAGACCGTCACTCAATTTACTATGAAAACTATTGAAAAAATCGGTCTTATCAAAATAGACTTTCTTGGTCTTGAAACCCTTACCCTGATAGATAATGTCCTTCAATTGCTGAAATCCAAGGGCATAGAAATAGATATTACAAATATCCCTCTCGACGACAAGAAAACATATGAGCTTCTCTCTTCAGGCGATACATCGGGCGTGTTTCAGCTTGAAAGCAGGGGAATGAGGGAGCTTCTCGGAAAGTTAAAACCTTCCAAGTTTGAAGACATCATGCCCCTTATCGCGCTCTACAGACCCGGTCCTTTAAAAAGCGGAATGGTTGATGAATTTATTAAGAGAAAAAATAACCCTTCCCTTGTAAAATATGAAACACCGGTGCACGAAGAAGTTCTTCATGATACATACGGAGTAATTATATACCAGGAACAGATAATGAAAATCGCTCGCGCTCTTTCCGGGTTTTCACTGAAGGATGCCGATGCCTTGAGAAAGGCCATGAGCAAAAAAATCCCTGAAGAGCTCGAAAGATATAAAGGAAGCTTCATTGCGGGCGCAGAGGCTAATAAAGTACCAACCAAAATAGCTTCAAAAACATATGACGTCATCCAACGGTTTGGGGAATACGGTTTCAACAAGTCGCACAGTACGGCCTATGGTCTGATTTCATACCAAACTGCTTATTTAAAAGCCCATTATTATACCCATTACCTTACCGCCATGCTCACAGTTGAGATAAACGATACGGATAAACTGTTTAAATACATCAAGGAGTGCAGGGAATCAGGTGTAGAGATCCTTCCGCCCGACATAAATGAAAGCAAAAAACCTTTTTCCATAGAAAACAATAAAATCAGATTTGGGCTGTCGGGGATCAAAAATGTCGGAGACGCTGCCATTGATTATATTCTAAATGAGCGCAGTAAAGTCGGCAGATTTGAATCTTTTACAGAATTCTTAGGTGTTGTTGATTCAAGAAAATCAAACAAAAAAGTTCTTGAGAGCCTTGCCAAGGCCGGATGTTTCGACAATATGGGCCTGAAGAAATCACAAATTCTTTATTTGCTGAAAGAAAAATTGGACAGGTTTCAAAAAAAGGAAGATAAAAACGGCCGCCAGCAAATGGATATGTTCGGGGATAACTTCGGCATGAACAATGTTATTGACATCCCTGATATGGAGGAACTTACCCATGATGAAATGCTGAGGGCGGAAAAAGAAGCCTTCGGTTTTTATTTCAGCCGCCATCCCCTGCAATCGTATGAACATATTATAGGTGCGATTACACCGTACAATACACAAAACATAAAAGAGATGGATATCACAGAGGATGTGGATATTGTAGGCGTTGTAAGCGCATATCGGGAGGTTGTTACAAGACGCGGCGATAGAATGGCCTATGTCACAATAGAAGACACAAACGGCACTGTTGAGACAATCGTCTTCCCTGATTTGCTCTCAAAATGCCCCAATATATTGAAGGAAGACAAACCTTTGATAATCAACGGGACAGTTGAAAAGTCCGAAGAAGGAAACGCTAAAATAAGGGTAAAAAACATTACACTGCTTGAAGATATTACCCGTGATATGGGAAAGGCTGTAAAAATTAAAATTAACTGCGAGTTGTTTCCAGAGAATGGATTGAAACTGTTGAAAGACATTCTTTATGGCCTGAAAGGCAAATCAAAGGTATCTATTGAATTACAACTGAACGGTGAAAACCGATTGTTAAACATACAAGACTTATGTGTTGACCATAATAAAATGACTGTTTTGTATAAACATTTTACAGATGGTATAACATTCGAGGTGGAAAATGAGATTTTATCTTGATTTTGAGAAGAGACTTGAACCCCTGGAGAGAAGGATTAATGAAATTGAAAGATTCTACGATATAAACGACCCTCACTACTCAAAAGAGGTTACGTCTCTTTCAAAAAAGATTTCCAAGGTTGAAAAGGAGACATACGGTGAGCTCAGCAATTGGCAAAGGTCTCAGATATCGAGGCATTTAAACAGACCACACACTCTTGATTACGTTAACTATCTTTTTACAGATTTCACAGAGCTTCACGGGGACAGGAAATTCAGAGATGATCCGGCTATTGTGGCCGGTTTTGCAAGATACGAGGATATTTCCCTTGCAGTTGTGGGGCAGCAGAAAGGAAAGGACGCAAGGGAGATGGCCAACAGAAATTTTGGCATGGCTCACCCGGAGGGCTACAGAAAGGCAGTGAGAATTATGGATATGGCCAACAGACTTGGAAAGCCTATTATTACTTTTATCGATACACCAGGAGCTTTTCCGGGAATCGGCGCTGAAGAAAGAGGCCAGGCAGAAGCGATTGCATCGAGTATTTATTTTATGTTCTCCCTTTCCGTTCCAATAATTTCAATAGTAATCGGCGAAGGAGGCAGCGGAGGCGCGCTTGCAATAGGCGTAGGCAACAGGATTCTCATGCTCGAAAACGCTTCCTATTCAGTAATATCACCTGAGGGTTGTGCAGCTATCCTCTGGAGAGACGGAACAAAAGGAGCTTTGGCTGCCGATGCCTTAAAGCCTACTGCTTTTGAACTTAAGAAACTGGATGTTATTGATGATATTATTAATGAACCTTTTGGCGGCGCCCATAGAAACTGGGAAGAAACTTTTTTTAATACAAGAACTGTTTTTGCTAAAAATTTAAAAGAATTGCTGGAAATTTCAAAAGAAGAACTACGGATACAGCGATATAATAAATTCAGAAAAATGGGTGTATTCATGGAGGAAAAATGAACAGCATATCTTTTGATATTACAAATGTGCTTTCAACTGCAGTCAATAAAGAAGGTCTCGAAAACTCTTCAATAACAACTATCTCTGAAAAACTCCACTACTACAACAGGGAGCTTTGGGCAAAACCTTACCCTTTTATGGACCTGCCTGTAAACAAATTTCAATTTTCTGAAATGAAGAAACTTTGCGAAGTTCTGAACACGAAAAAGCTGAAGAACATTGTTCTTCTCGGCATCGGAGGCTCTTCTCTCGGCACTGAGACTATTTTTAACGCCCTGCTTAAACCCTTCCATAATCTTAGTGATACGGCAAGAGGCGATAAACCGAAGTATTTCATACTCGACAATATAGATCCCAATAAAATAAATATGATTATCGATATCATCACGCCTGAAAAAGAAGATACCCTTTTAGTAGCAATAAGCAAATCAGGCGAAACACCTGAAACAATATCTCAATTTATGATTTTCAAGGAATTGCTTGGCAATGCGAAGGAAAGAATAGTCGTAATAACCGACAAAGAGAAGGGGATTCTCAAGGAAATAGCCAATAAAGAAGGTTATCCTGTCCTGAACGTTCCTGATGGCGTAGGAGGAAGGTTTTCCGTGCTTACCCCTGTCAGCATATTTCCAGCAGCCGTCATGGGCATTGATATCGATGAGATAATGGAAGGAGCCAAAGATATGGCTCAGCACATTAAAGAGAAATCTCACAATGAAAATATGGCTATTATTCTTGCGAGTATCCTCTACCTTATGGACAAACAGGGCAAGAACATCCATGTTATGATGCCTTACTGTGAAAGACTTTCCGGTTTTGCAGACTGGTTCAGGCAGCTTGAAGGGGAGAGTCTCGGAAAAAATATGAAGGGACCTACCCCATTAAAATCCATAGGCGTTACTGACCAGCATTCACAGCTCCAACTGTATATTGACGGTCCAAAAGACAAATTCATCACCCTCATATACAGCGCCGATGATGACCGGACCATTCCTAATTCATTCACTTACATCGAATCCATTGATTATCTTGCAGGGAAAAATCTGCGTGATCTTTTTTATGCTGAATTCCTCGGGACTACTCTTTCAATCACTGAATCCAACACTCCTAACCTTATTATCATCATTGACAAAATCAGCGGGTATAATCTGGGTGCGCTCTTCATGCTGTATGAAATGGTTATTGCCTATCTCGGATATCTTTACGAAGTCAATCCATTTGACCAGCCCGGCGTAGAACAGGGAAAGATTTATACAAAGGCAATTATGGGTAAAAAGGGTCTTGAAGATAAAAAGGAAACCATCGATTCGAAACTTTCCTTTGCAAAAACAATTATAAAGTTTTGACGGCCTGACCTGACACTTACGCCAGGGACCAGACCAGTAATTGTGGGCTAAACATATACAATATCTATCGGAAAGTCCGTCACTCTTTCCAGCCCGTCTTTGCGGACAATAAAATCAACCTCTATACCTATCGCCCCTTCTCCGGGGATGATAAATTTAGGCTCAAATGCAAAAACCATCCCTTCTTTAAGAATAGTATCATGCCTCGGCGTAATAACAGGAAGCTCATTAATCTCAAGGCCAAGTCCGTGTCCGATGAAACTAACTTTACCGGCTCCATAACCCATAAAATATTCTTCGAGTTGTGCCTTCTTTGCCTTATCCATTGCCCTCATGAAAACTTCTGTTCCGTTCACCCCTTCCCGTGCAAATACTCCTGTATCTTCAATAATTTCCTTTGCAATATCGTATCCTTTGCGAAAAACATCTTTCATCTTTCCTGCCACATAAGGTCTTGTTTCGTCAGTAATATATCCGTTGTATCCTCCGCCGTAATCAATAAGCACAGGCACACCGTTTTTAATCCTGTTTATTGAAGGTCCCTGGGCAACGGCATGGGTAACGCCTGCGCCTGAAATAGGCACATCCGCATGTGATTGAATGGTGCCTGAATAACCATGACTTATATACATATTCATCATTTCCTGGTTCAAACCCCTCATACGCAAAAATCCCTGATGACCGAAAATTCTCCCCTTGGTTTCCAGTATGGCGCCAATCTCTACCTCGCTCATGCCTTCTTTAACAACATCCTTTGCCTGTTCAAAAACATGGGTCACAATCTCACCTGATTTCCTGATCTGCTCTATCTCAAAGGGACTTTTTATCAACCTTACATCCTTAATCAATAAAGAAAGGTCTACAAAGTTCTCAAATCCGAGCAAACCCTTCCAGCGCTCAAAGATAGAAACGGGTAATACGTCAAACTCCATTGCCCCCCTACCCTTCAATACCTTTTTTTCTGCAAGGATGGCTTTTACGTCCTTATCTCTCTTGATGGGTATTATATTGAGAGGTGTCTCGTAAACCGCCCTTTCCATGGTCTTTTCAATAAAAAGTAAAGGATCTCCTCCAACAGGCACAACAAGGACACCCTTCTGCAATGTACCTGTAAAATAGAACATATCTACATTCTGTAAAATAACTGCAAAATCAATGTCATTTTCAGCCATTCTTTGCTTAAGTTTCTCTATTCGGTCTTCGATTTCCGCTTTAGGCGTGAGATCACATATGTTTAAGTTCTTCAACATAGCCTACTACCCTCCTGACAATATCTTCCTTGCTGATCCGCTGAGATTCTTTCTCGTTACGCATCTTTAGTTCCACAAGTCCTTCTTTCAGATTCCTTTCACCGATTGTAACTCTCAATGGTATGCCGATAAGGTCGCAGTCCTTGAACTTTACCCCCGGACGTTCATCTCTGTCATCCATTACAACATCTATGCCTTTATCCATTAGTGCCCTGTATATTGTATCGGCCAGTTCCATGCTTTCAGCATGTGAATTGTTTACAGGAAGCACATTTACTTCAAATGGTGCAATAGCCATAGGCATTACTATTCCATTCTCATCATATCCCTGCTCAATTGCTGCTGCCACAGTTCTTCCAATTCCAATACCGTAGCACCCCATCACCATGTTTCTCTCTTTTCCATCTTTATCAAGGAAAGTTGCCGTCATGGCTTCGCTGTATTTCAAACCCAGTTTAAAGATATGTCCCACCTCAATTCCTTTTGTGGACAACAACCTGCCGTTGCATCTCGGGCAGGGGTCTCCTTCGCGTACTGTTTTTAACTCAAAAAAACCTTCAACTTTAAAATCGCCTGTATTAACCTCGACAACATGGACATCTTCCTCATTTCCGCCAATTACAAAATCCTCCATATATTGGACATCGCTATCCGCATAGAGGGGTATTTTAAGTCCTATCGGTCCGGAAAAACCAAGCGGCCCGCCTGTATGTTCTTCTATGGTATACTTGTCTGCAAGTTCCAGATAATCAAGGGATAAAATATTTACAAGTTTTGTTTCGTTGATTTCCCTGTCTCCTCTGACCAATACACCGCTAACACCTTTATTTGTATTGTAGATCATTGTTTTCAGAATTTTGTGCGGGTCAACATTCAGAAATGACGCCACCTCTTCAACCTTTCTCTGATTAGGCGTCTCAACACGCCTGTAGTTGCCTTTTTTGCCTGTGAAAGCACCACCTCTGTTGCCTGCCTCTGCTTTTTCAAGATTGGCTGCATAATCACATGTATCACATGACACGATAACGTCCTCTCCTGTTTCAGCAAGTACCATAAATTCATGGGAAAAACTCCCTCCTATCTGGCCGGTATCTGCCTCTACAGGCCTGAAACGGAACCCGCATCTTTTAAATATATTATTATAGGCATCATACATCTCCATATAGCTCTTTTCCGCACCAGCCTCGTCCATGTCAAAACTGTAGGCATCCTTCATGGAAAATTCCCTGCTTCTCATAACTCCGAATCTCGGCCGTATTTCATCTCTGAACTTTGTCTGTATCTGATACAGACTCAAGGGCAGTTCCTTATATGACCTTACCTCTCTTCTTACAAGATCAGTTACAACTTCCTCATGGGTTGGGGCAAGGCAAAATTCCCTGTCATTTCTGTCATGAAACCTCAGTAATTCCTTCCCGTATTTATCCCATCTTTTACTTTCCACCCACAATTCCTTAGGCTGAACAAGAGGCATCAGTATCTCCTGTGCTCCCTTCCTGTTCATTTCTTCACGAATGATATTTTCTACTTTTCGCACAGACTTTAAGCCCAAAGGCAGCCATGTATATATTCCGGACGATAATTTTCTGATATATCCAGCCCTTAACATCAATTTGTGGCTAATTACTTCAGCTTCTTTCGGAACTTCCTTCATTGTAGGGATAAACATCTTTGAAAGCAGCATTTTGCCTCCTGTTTTTAACGATGCGTGAAGCACGATTTTTTTGAATCCGGAATTCAGACCACATTATATTCCAGAACCTGTTTCAGGTAATGTTTCCTCAATTCCAGATTCTCTAAAATTACTGTATAATGTAAAGATTATCAAGGGATTTATAATTAATGTTTTGTTATCATCGCCTGTTTGAATTTCCCTTGAATATAAGGAATAAACCATGATTAACTATAAGATATGTTTCGCTTTAATATAATAATCCAAAATCAAGTGAGGCCGAAAAAATGAAAAAAGCTCTTTTTTTTACACTTTATATTTTTGTGGCCATGATGCTATGCCTGTTCATGTGTCTTCCTGCTGTAGCTTCTTCAGATAATGATTATGTAGAGTTAAGAGTTGAAAAGGGCGATAAGCTTATAAACATATGTAATAAATATCTTTCAAATCCCGCAAAGTGGCGTGAGGTTGCAAAGTTTAACCGCATGGAAAATCCGGATTTTATCCTCCCGGGTCAAAGAATAAAAATACCTGCAAGGCTTATCCAGGGCGTTCCCCTTGACGGAAGGACTACCTTTATTTACGGTGATGTAAAAATTCAAAAAAACGAAATATCTGAATGGGCTAAGCTAAGGATTGGAGATTCAGTCTCTCGTGGAAGTAGAATACAAACAGGCAAAGCAAGTTCTGCTGAAATAACCTTTGAGGATAAAAATTCAATTTTTATAAAATCCGATACAACGCTGGGTATCATTACATCCGAGAAAAAAGGTTCAAATTATACTGTAAATAATTTCTATCTGAAAACCGGCAGGGTTGTAACAAAAATAAAAGAAGCCACAGGCAGCGATTCACGTATAACAATCAACACACCTTCGGCTGCTGCCGCAGTCAGGGGAACAGAATTCAGGGTTTCTGTGGATCAGGCAGAATCAATGCGAACAGAAGTGCTCACCGGAATTGTCGGCGTCACAGCTATGAAAAAAACAATCAAATTGAAGGAAGGCGAAGGCACATATGTACAGAAAGGTTCCGCGCCCACCCAGCCTGCAAAACTTCTTCCTCCGCCTGAATTGCTCGACCACAGATCTATCTATAAAGATATGCCTCTTAAGTTTACCTTTAAGGAAATGCCCGGTCTTTTATCTATAAGAGGTTTGATTACAAAAGATAGGGAAGGCAGGAACATTATGGATGAAAAAATCATCAGGCAGAAGGAATCGCTTGAATTTATAAACCTTCTTGACGACACTTATTATCTCTTTTGCCAGGGGATTGATGAACTCGGCATAGAGGGCTTCCAGTCTCGGCCCTATGAAATAAAACTTAAAGCCAATCCGCTTCCTCCGCTTATTCATTTAAAAGGTGATGAAGCAGAATTTATCGGAAAATCAGCCGAATTTAAATGGCTTAAAGTGAAAGATGCAGCAAAATATCATGTGCAGGTTGCATCTGAGAGAAATTTTGCAGCCATAATGGAAGAAAAAACCGACCATAGTAGCGAAACATATAAAACAGGTGCCCTTGACTTCAATCAATATTATTTGAGAGTAAGTTCTATTGCTGATGACGGTTATGAAGCAGGCTGGTCCGAGATCGTTCCTTTCAGGCTTGTCCCCCCTCCGCCATCACCACAACTTGATAAACCGACTGTAAGTGAAAAAAATATTTTTCTAAAATGGAAGAACCTTGGCGAAAGCATAACTTATCATTTCCAGATTGCAAGAGATATGGAGTTTAAAGAAGTAATTCTTGATAAAAAGATTGAAAAGTCTGAAATTAGTTTCGAAAAGCCTGAAGACTCCGGTGAATACTATGTTCGCACAAGCAGCATAGACAGGAAAGGTCGCGAAGGCGACTTCTCATCGCCTCAGTCCTTTGAGATAAAAAGCAAAATTATTTACGGTTTAATGGCATTTTTCACTGCTGTGGGTATTACCCTGCTGTTAGTACCGTAAGGATTTTATGTCGGATAACTCAGGAAAAATACTTATTGTTGATGACGATAAGGATATACGTCTTTTATTGAATTTTATCCTTTCAAAGGCCGGTCATATTGTTATGCAGGCTGCAAACGGTGCTGAAGCTCTTGAATTGATAAATAAATACAGATTCAAACTGATTATCAGCGATTTCAAAATGCCGGTTATGGATGGTTATGAGCTTGTAAAAAGATTGAAAAAAGCTTCTGAGACATCTGACATACCGATACTGCTTCTCACCGGGAGTGAGCCGATGGGAATGGCATCTGAAGATCTTGAATATCGACCGGACGACTGGCTTTCTAAACCATTTAACTCAGGCGATATTATGCCAAAAGTTATAAAACTTTTATCTATTGGATAGGACAATGAAACCGACCGGCCAAAACGGGAAGGTCATTGTATTAGTTGTATTCATGGTCTTTGTCATCTTTATTGAATATATCGGCCTTTTCAATGGCATAAATAATTATTTTTATGATCTTTTTTTCAGACTTCGAGGGCCTGGAGAATTATCAAAAAAAACTGTAATCATTGCAATAGACAACAAAACTCTTGAAAAACTCGGCAGATGGCCCATAAAAAGGATCCATTATGCAACGCTTCTGAAATGGCTTAAGGAGGCGGATGCAGTTGCCTTTGATATTATTATGACTGAACCGTCAAAGGATGACGCAATACTTTCAGAAGCTATAAGACAATATGGAAAAGTTATACTACCTGTTCTCATCGAAACCGGAATTGCCACAAAATACCCTGTCATAACTTTTGCGCCTGAACGCATAGGACACATCCATCTTGAACAGGACATTGACGGGATTGTACGCGAGGCTTATCATACGCTCTTTTATAATAATACTTCTTTGCCATCTTTTTCCTCGGTCATATACGAAATTACTGCCGGCAAAGCATTTAAAAGGGAATATCATAAGCAATACCAAGGACAAAAAAACAATATTACTCAGCTTGACAGAATGAATATCAATTACTGCGGCGGCCCCGATACTTTTGACAGGATAAGTTTATCCGATGTGCTCGGAGGGATGTACCCTCCAACTTACTTCAAGGGCAGAATATGTCTTGTAGGCATCACTGCAACGGGCATCGGTGATATAATCATGACCCCCTTTTCACAGGAAAGGCGAGGGATGCCGGGTATTGAAGTCCATGCGAACATACTGAATACCCTTCTTCTCGGCAATGAAATCGGGATCATCCCTTATTTAGTCAGATGGTTCCTCGCGATCTTCCTGTCACTTTTTTCTTATTTCATTTTTCTTAAAGTGAATGAACTGCGAACAGCCATATCTGCCATCATCATAATTTTTTTTGTTGCGGTAATTGCCTACTTATTTTTTTCTATATTCAATATCTGGCTTGCCCCTTCAATATTTCTTTTTACCATTCTCTCCACTTTTATAATAAGTTATGCTTTTAAATTTAATGATGCCGTTATCAAGCTCGATGCGGCATACATGGTTGTCAGTTCTCACTTGAGGTGGTATAATGAAACTGAGAAGCAAAGGCAATTTAAAAAGGGTGTAAAGGGGTTACTTACACCTGGTGGGGTTTATTCCAAGGCACATGTTCTATCCGACATTACAAATCAGCTCATTTTTGAAAAAGAACTTACAGACAGAGCTATTTTCAGTGATATCCAGGCTATACTTCTTTTCGGACCGGACAGGATGAATGTTCTCGCGAACAACCTTGCCGTTGCATTATGTAAAGAGAATTCACTTGATATGTCATCCATTGATACATTGACAAAAGATATGGTGTCATACTTATTGGATAATCCTGATATTGAAAGCTATCTGGATCAATTATACTCCGGTAAAAAATACTTATCTTTTAATGTTTCTTTTCCGTTGCCGGAAAAAAAATATTTCAAAGTTGATATATCATCCCTTTCAATCAAAGAAAAAATATATCCTCTTTTTATATTTTCAGATATTACAAAAGTTAAAGAACTTGAAATATTGAGAGCACATGTTGTCTCGCTTGTGTCTCATGAGATAAAAACACCCATGACATCCATTCAGGGATTCGGCGAAATTCTTTTCAACAGCCTTGAGGGAGAAATGAAAGAGTTTGCAGGCATTGTCCATAAAGAGTCAGAGAGACTTATCCGATTCTTGAATACATTTCTTGATATCTCAAGAATTGAGGAAGGCCAGCAGCAAATCAGGATTACTTCCACAGACATTTCAGATGTTGTGAAAGAGGTAGCTCTTGAATTGAAATCAATTGCAGATGAAAAGAATATAGCAATAGAATCGGAAATGCCTGTAGTTACAAATCCGGTAATGATCGACAGGGATCTTACCAAACAATGCATTATAAACCTTGTGGAGAACGCAATTAAATACAGTCCTCCGGGTAAAAATGTTATATTAAGACTTATTGACGGGATTAAACAGATACAGGTTGATGTTATAGACCATGGTATTGGTATTCAGGAAAAAGATGTTGACAAAGTATTTGATAAATTTTACCGTGCATCATATGATGGCAATGAAAATATAAAAGGCTCCGGCCTTGGTCTTACTTTTGTAAAAGAGGCAATAGAAGCACAGGGCGGGGAGGTCTCATTGGAAAGCAGATACGGTAATGGATCAATTTTTTCGATCATATTTTCAAGAAAGGTGGGATCATGAAAAAAATAATGATAATAGATGATAATCCCCATTTTATCTCATATATGAAAAGATTGCTCAATGATACCGGGCATGAAGTTTTAACAGAGTCTACAGGCATGTCGGCAATCAATCAATTGGCAAATTATACCCCGGATATCATTTTCCTGGATTTTTTTCTTCCGGATATTAATGCCGATAAGCTTTGTCAAATTATTCGCAATATGGAAAATTTAAAAAATATATGCATAGTTGTAATGTCTGCCGCAGCAAAAGAATTACAGCTTGATGCTTCAAAAATAGGTGCAAACGCATTAATTGCAAAAGGAATTTTCAAAGAAACTGCTGAACATGTTTTCTCTGCAATAGCAGATTTGGAAAAACCTTTTAACAACGATGAAGTTCGTACCATTATCGGGATTGATTCTGTATATCCCCGACAGATAACTAAAGAACTTTTGGAAAAATATTGCCATATCGAAACAATATTAGACAGTATCGCACAAGGTATAGTCGAGATTTACCAGGGACAAATCGTTTATGCTAATCCTGCTGCAGCAACAAATTTAGGCAAGCCACTATATCAACTTTTGACTGTAAATCTATCATCTTTGTTTGTTGAAACTGAAAAATCAAAGGTTGAATCTATAATAAAATCCAAAAACTATGAAAGCACAACTATTAACTGGAAAGGACCGCTGCACCTTGAAAATAAAATATTATCTATAAAAAAACTTCCACTTAAAAACGATGACGACACAACCATTCTTTTAATATCTGACATAACCGAAAGTACACGCGCCGAAGAAGCAATACAAAGCTACCAAAACCATCTTGAATCTTTGGTAGAAGAACGTACTTCCGATTTAAAAAAAGCCCATGAAAGACTTCAGCACATACAAAAAATGGAGGCCATTGGAATCATTGCAGGAGGAGTGGCACATGACCTGAACAATATTTTAACCGCTATAGTAGGTTACCCTGATCTTTTGTTACTTGAACTTCCAGCAGATAGTTCTTACAGGAGAATTTTACTCACTATTAAGGAATCGGGGAAAAAAGCGGCTGATGTGGTACAGGATTTATTAACTATGGCAAGAAGAGGTGTTAACACTAATGAAGTGGTTGATTTGAATAGTATAATTTTTGATTTTCTAAACAGTCCTGAATGTGAAAAACTGAAATCATTTCACTCGACAACTTATCTGGAAACAATCCTCGAAAACAATCTTCTCAATATCTCAGGCTCACCAACGCATCTGTCAAAAACAATCATGAATCTGATATTCAATGCTGCAGAAGCTATGCCCGATGGTGGAAAAATTATTGTATCCACAGAAAACAGATATGTAGATAAAGGGATAAGGGTAAGTTGCGGTAATAAGGAAATTGAAGAAGGTGATTATGTAATTCTTACAGTTTCTGATACCGGAGTAGGCATATCCGCTGAGGATATAGACAAAATATTTGACCCCTTTTATACAAATAAGATTATGGGTAGAAGCGGAACGGGTTTGGGTATGACGGTTGTATGGGGAACAATGGAAGATCATAAGGGCTACATTAACGTAGCAAGTTCTTCAGGTAAAGGAACTACCTTCTCTCTTTATTTCCCTGCAACCAGACAGGAATTAACCAAAAAAAGTAGTCGGATACCGATTGGAGAGTATAAAGGAAAGGGCGAGTCAATATTGGTTGTAGATGATGTGGAAAAACAAAGACAAATGGTATCAATGATTCTGACAATGTTAGGATATTCCGTATCGACAACATCCTGTGGAGAAGAAGCAGTCGAGTACATCAGGAAAAATCAGGCTGATTTAATTATTCTTGACATGGTTATGGCTCCCGGTATTGATGGCCTTGAAACATTTAAACGCATACATGAATTTCATCCGGATCAAAAAGCTATTATAGCGAGCGGTTATTCTGAAGGAGAACTGATTTCAAAATGTTTAGAACTGGGTGTCGGTCAATATATAAAAAAACCGTATACCATAGAAAATATAGGCATAGCCGTAAGACAAGAACTCGACAAAAACTAAACAATCATCGGAAAACGTCTTTTACTTCCCATTGTCTATGCATAATTAGCTGAATAAATCAGATATTATACCAATTCGGATTCATAAATAGAACGAGGCGACGACGACGAGCCAACGCAGGTATTAGCTCACACAGTGAGCGAGAAGGGGAGGCCGGGGTACCCGCTTGCGGGTCGTGGCTTAATGCCGGTGGAGGGGGCGACGTGAGCCCCAGAAATAGAGGAGCGTAAGGAGGAGTCAACAAAGTTATATGATTGAAGGTGAATTGGAATCAGCAGTTGTTATTGATGCCATCCGCAATATTTAATCCCATCGAAAATATATTGACACAAATCTACCAAACTTAATTGTTTTTCATTGAATCATTTTTACAAAAATAAATAGGATTTTTATTATTTTGTTGATACAGCTTACCTTATATGCTATTAATATTGGGATAATTGTTATCTATTTGTTATTTTTTTACTTATTTATCAATTATTTTATATTATTATTAATCATAAATAGCACAACTGATTGATTGCATTTATGCAAATGCATAAAATAATCAAAATAAATAAAGGAGGAAATAATGGTTATTAAGACAATTGGCGTTTTAGGTGCAGGAACAATGGGAAACGGGATTGCACAGATAGCTGCTCAGGCAGGCTATGATGTTGTATTGTGCGATATCGAAGACAAGTTTGTACAGAACGGCCTGAAGAACATTGACAAATTCCTTTCTAAGAGCGTGGAAAAGGGCAAGATAACTGCCGATGTTAAGGCCACGATTATGGGGAAAATCAAGGGAACGACAAATATAGCGGACATGAAAGATGCCGATTTTGTTGTTGAAGCTGTTCTTGAAGAAATGGACCTAAAGAAAAAGGTATTCAAACAGTTAGATGAGATTACAAAGAAAGAGGCTATTATTACCAGCAATACATCATCAATGTCGATTACCGAAATCGCAAAAGCAACATCGAGACCGGATAAGGTTGCAGGTATGCATTTTTTTAATCCGGTTCCACTTATGCGGCTGGTTGAAGTTATCAGAAGCTACTATGCAAGCGATGAGACCATTGCAACCTGTATGGACCTTTCCAGAAAACTCGGTAAAGAACCTATAGAAGTAAAAAAAGACGTACCCGGTTTTGTAGTCAACAGGCTCATGGTGCCACATCTGGTTGAGGGCATTTGTCTGCTCCAGGAAGGCGTAGCATCAAAAGAAGATATTGACAAGGCTGCAAAGCTTGGACTAAACTACCCAATGGGACCGTTGGAACTCATCGATCTCACAGGCGTTGATATCCTTTTGAACGTTGTTAACTATTTCTTCCAGGAACACAACAAGGAACTTAAGTGGGTAGCGCCTCGTCTTTTGAAGGATATGGTTAAGGCTGGCCGTCTCGGCATGAAATCAGGGGCAGGCTGGTATGACTATCCAAAAAAATAATTAAGGGGGTAAATATGGCTTACGAAACCTTATTAATTGAGAAAGAAGAAGGAGTTGCAATAGTCAAACTGAACAGACCGCCTGTCAACTCATTGAATGCTCAGGCATATACTGATGTTTACAATGCCTTCTGCGATCTTGAAAATGATGAATCAGTAAATGTTATTCTACTTACAGGGGAAGGCGCAAAGGCCTTTGCAGCAGGTCTCGACGTTAAAGAAGTAGCAGGTAAATCTATACCGGATTATTTCGCCTTTGGACGGATCTCCAGAATGTGCCTTGATAAGGTTGCTGGTATTCAGAAACCTACAATTGCGGTACTTTTTGGTTTTGTTTTTGGAGGTGGATGTGAACTTGCTCTTGCCTGTGATCTAAGAATTGCAGCAAGCGACGCAAACATAGGCTGCCCTGAAGTAAATCTTGGTATTATACCTGGTTCGGGCGGCACACAGAGGCTGCCCAGGCTTATAGGGGTTGCAAAGGCAAAGGAACTTCTTTTTATGGGCGATACAGTTAGCGGTGATGAAGCATATCGCATAGGACTGGTAAATAAAGTCGTTCCAAAAGATAAGCTCCTGGATGAAGCAAAAGCAATGGCAAAGAAGCTCGCTGCAAAGCCTAAAGTGGCTCTAAGTCTTCTAAAGAACGCCATTGACAACGGTATAAACATGGATCTTCAGTCGGCGATCACATACGAGAATAACTGCTTTGTCATTACCTACGTCTCAGAAGACGGCAGAGAAGGCTTTGCGGCGTTTAATGAAAAAAGGAAACCGACCTTTAAAGGCAAATAAATTTTGCATATCTTACATGCCCTAGTGGCTTGAATTATATAACTCAGGAGGCAATTTATTATGAACAGTTTTACAAAAGCATATATACCCTACGGGGGTTACTATTCTTCTCCTTTCTGCCGCTGGCAGGGAAGCATGCAGCATGACAACTCCATTACACTTGGCGCTGAGACAGCCAGGAGATGGTTCCTGGAAAAAAGAAAAATGGATCCAACTGTAATTGACTATCTGTACTACGGCACTACCATTGCCCAGCATCACTGGTTTTTCAGTCATCAATGGTCAGCAGCAATATTGACAGACGACAAGAAATTAGTACCCGGCCTGTTTATTCATCAGGCATGTTCAACCTCTACAACCATTCTTGCTCTTGCAGCCAAAGATATGGAACTTGGTGCATATGATGTAGCTTTTGGCCTTATGACTGATCGTTGCTCAAACGGACCACACACTGTCTGGGGAAACCCACTTGGACCAGGCGGCGAACCCTATCGTGAAGACTGGAATATGGATAATTTCGGCGGTAATCCACGCGTGCCTGTTGCTATGGTAGAAACAGGAGAAAACGTTGCCAAGGAAATAGGCGCTACAAAAGAAGAGTGCGATGCAGTAGTTTTGAAACGCTATCAACAGTATCAGGATGCTCTTGCCAATGACAGGGCATTTCAGAAGCGTTATATGTTTGCTCCGTTATGCGTTGTTGACAAAAAAAATAAAAAACTCGTGGAAGTGGATGAGGGATGGACTCCAACCACTGCAGAAGGACTTGCAAAACTGAAACCGGTACGTCCGGGTGCAGTACATAGCTTCGGCGCACAGACATTCCCTGCCGACGGCAACTGCGGTATTATCGTTACTACAAAAGACAAGGCTAAAGAGTTTAGTACAGATCCCGGTGTAGAAATACAGATCGTTTCCTATGGTTTTGCAAGAACAAAACCGGCGTTTATGCCTGCAGCCCCTGTGCCTGCATCCGAAATGGCACTTGCCAATGCAGGTTTGAAAATTGGCGATATAAAATCGTTTAAATCACACAACCCCTTTGCAATCAATGATGTTAACTTTGCTAAAAAATTTGGCGTAGATGTTATGAAGATGAATAACTATGGATCATCCCTTATTTACGGACATCCACAGGGACCTACAGCAGGCAGGGGCATTATTGAAATGATAGAAGAATTGACCATTCTCGGTGGAGGATATGGTCTGTTCACCGGTTGCGCAGCAGGCGACACTGCTGCTACTTTAATTGTAAAGGTAGGCTGATAAGGCAATTTCCGGGAGATGGATTTATATGTCCATTTCACATAACATGGCTGTTCTTTCCTACGAGGAACAGCCTTTTTCATCAATATGAAGGAATTTAGTTGTTTTAAGAATGAAAAGATTTTAAAATTTAATAAAATTATGTATACAGAAATCCCTTGCAGTTCAAATCAATTAACCAGGAGGTAATTACATGAACACTTTTACAAAAGCTTATATACCTTACAACGGCTACTACTCAACACCGTTTTGCCGCTGGCAGGGAAGTATGCAGAATGAGAACGCCATTGAATTAGGCGCCAAAACAGCAAGAAGGTGGTTTTTGGAGAAAAAGAAGATAGATCCGGGCATCATTGACTATCTGTATTTTGGCATCACCATTCACCAGCATCACCTGTTTTACAGCCACAACTGGGCAGCAGGCATGTTGACAGACAACAAAAAGAATGTACCCGGCCTCATGATCAATCAGGCGTGCACCACATCCACCACTATCCTTAACCTTGCTGCTCTTGCTATAGAACAGGGCTCTATGAACGTAGCCTTTGGCCTTATGACCGACCGCACTTCCAACGGGGCTCACACCATTTGGCCGAACCCGATGGGTCCAGGTGGAGAAGTAATCGCTGAGAACTGGCTGATGGACAACTTCAACGCTGACCCAAATGTTATGCCACCTACAAAGATGGTAGGGACTGCTGAGAATGTAGCCAAGTTAGGTGGATTTACCAAAGAAGAGTCTGATGCAGTAGTCCTACGCCGCTACGAGCAGTATCAGGACTCACTTAAGAACGACAGAGAATTCCAGAAAAAATATATGTTCCCTGCAGAGGTAAAGCTTTCCAAGAAGAAAACCATGCTTGTAGAAACAGACGAAGGCGTAACCTCTACCACAGCAGAAGGTCTGGCAAAGCTTGGACCGGCTGAGAAGGGTGGAATCCACAGCTTCGGCGCACAGACATTCCCTGCTGACGGCAACTGCGGATTCATCGTGACCACTCGTGACAAAGCAAAAGAGTTGAGTGCTGATCCAAAGATAGAAATACAAATTGTCTCCTACGGTTACACCCGCGTCGATCCTGGTTTCATGGCTGCAGCTCCCGTACCGGCTGCTCAGATGGCTCTCGCCAATGCAGGCCTCAAGATCTCTGATATGAAGGCCATTAAGAGCCACAACCCTTTTACAGCCAACGATCTCAATTTCGCAAAGAAGATGGGCAACGATATTATGAAGATGAACAACTACGGATGCTCTTTGATCTATGGTCACCCCCAGGCTCCGACAGCAGGCAGAATTATTGCCGAGATGCTCGAGGAAATGGTTATCCTCGGTGGCGGCTATTGTCTCTGGACAGGCTGCGCAGCAGGCGACACCGGCGCTGCTATGATCTTTAAGGTAGGCTAAACCAGAAATACAAGAGCATAAGCCGGAACTGCTTTCAGGTTCATGCTCACATTGCTTCGGCCGTTCCTCGCAAAGAGGAACGGCCTTTTTTTATTCAATGAAAAATATAGTTTAAATTATTGTATGTCCCGCCTACGTGGGATATCGCTTTGTTTTATCTGCTTATATTGAGCCTGTCCCCGTAAAAACAGGAAAATTACAAAATAATACATCAGGCAATGCTTTTGTAAATATTTTCCAACAATAATTGAGGGATAATCTAAGAATATATATTCGATAGTTAAATACTTGATAATATCCATATATTGATTATTAGTTACATATTTTCTTTATTATAGATAATAATACCTTTTTGTGATACATTAAAAAAATATTGTAGTAGAAAAACTTTATATTATGACTTTCAGCATTAGGGTATTGTCAAAAGTTTTATGAAATGTAGTAGCAAAATATGAAAACAGGAATTTAGAGGATCATTCGGAAGAAATACAGAATGTTAGATTATTAGAAAGGAGAAGAGAGATGAAAAAATGGTTCTATGCTTTGACAGGTTTATTTATTGCAATCTTTTTTACACATTCCGCGTATGGATCAAGCAGTGAAATGGAGGTTTTGCTGAAGATACTCGAGAAAAAAGGGATCATCACGTCTTCAGAAGCTCAAAGTATTGCAAAAGAAACCAAGGAGATTGCTGCCAAAGAGGCAGCAAAGGCAAAAGAGGAAGCAGCGACAAAACAAACATTGGCAAAGAATGATGAAGCAAAAAAGGAATGGGAAACACCGGATTGGCTAAAGAATACAAAATTCAAGGGAGACCTCAGGCTGCGCGGTGAAGTTAGTGACAGGCTGGAGAACAACACAAAGGGCACGCGTGAAAGACTCCGGTATAGACTGAGAGTGGGCGCTGAAACAGCAATAACCGACCAGGTTACGGTAGGCTTTGGGCTCGGCAGTGGAGAATATGCCAGTACCTTAGCCGGTGCAAACGGCAATGCGCGCTCCGGAAACCAGACATTGAGCGACTCCTTTACCAGGAAACCGGTCTGGATAGACACTGCATACGTTACGTACAAGCCGGCAAAGTGGTTCTCCATCATGGGCGGTAAATTCAATAACCCTGTATGGCAGCCCTCAGACTTTTTTCTATGCAGCGAAGTAAACCCTGAAGGTGCTGCAATCAAACTGAGCGGTACCGTATCTCCCTATGTCGATCTCTTTTTTGACGGAGCATTCTATCTCCTTTCAGAGAGAACAACCGATCCTGATGCCATCATGTATGTGGCCCAGCCAGGTATCAAGCTTAATTTCACCAAGGATACATCCCTGAGGCTCACCGCCGGATACTATGGTTTCGACAATGTCGCAAGATTTACTCCCTTTACGGGGACAACAGCTACCAACACGCTCAATAGTAAAGGGAATTATCTCTACGAGTACAATGCATACACCTTCGGCACCGAGTTGGGCTTCAAGAACCCCTTCGGTTCAAAGATGATACCTTATTTCGCCATTCTGGGCGGATATATTACCAACTCTGATCCCAGACGTGACAACAAGGCGTATCTTGCCGGGTTCAACATAGGATATCCGAGCATTGTAAACTTTGCCGACTGGAACCTCGAATACACATTCCGCAGGTATGAAAGAGACTCCGTGCTCGATATATTCCCTGACACAAGCTTTTACGGCGGCGCCACGAATGCGATGGGTCACAGGATTAAGGCTGCCTTCGGCTTGACAAAAAATATAAGTCTCGGGCTGAATTACTACAATACCTGGACAGTTCGACCGGTTCCAGCAGCCGCTAATAGAAACGGCAACCAGTCTGTGGAAAACTTGGGACAGTTGGATTTCCTCTTCAAGTTCTAACAATACTTTGAATATATTCGGTTAAAAAGGGGGGGCTGAATGCCTCCCTTTTTTTTGATGTTTTAACCTATAAACGGAATTAAATCTTCTGCGGAAATTCCCTGTTCAAATAAGCATGGTATTAAGTCTATAACTTTACTCTTTGAAGATAGTGGTTCCCACATGTTCCCCATTAAGAGCACGTGTTATATTTCCTTTTTCCAGACCGTTAATGATCTGGATTTCATTAAGCACTTCACTGTTCTGAAGGATCTCAAGGCATGGACGTTCAATAATAAGATCTTCCAGATCCTTCTCAATCAATGATTTTGCACCTATTTCAGGTATAAATTCAGCTTGGGGATTTTTCTTAGGATCATCCGTGTAGAGGCCCTTTTCATCTTTAATAAAGATACATTTGCGTGCACCGATCAAATTTGCCATAAGTATTGTTCCGACATCCGTACGATGAACAGGTATACGTCCCTTTGCCGGAGGCAATGCAAAATAATCATATGGCGGCATGCCGTGCATAACCGGAATACACCCCTGTGCAAAATAATTAACAAGTTTGACAATCTCATCGTGGCCGATCTTTATACCACCATGTTGAGCAAGGAGCATTGAAACAAGCAATGCATTCTGCTCTGATATGGAACTTCCGAATTTCGCAAGTATGCCTGTGGGCATGCCGAGTTCAAGACCGATCGTGTAAATATGTCTGCTTCTTGTTCCACCGCCTGTTGTTAAAAGCATCTTATGGTTCTTGCTGTTTTCTATAATTTCCTGAATAATCGGCGGAAGCGCCTTTGCACCTCTGTCACAAATAGATTGACCGCCAATTTTTATGATATTTACATCAGGAAAAAGTCTTTCCTGTGGAGCTATTTCTAAACCTTCGACAAAGGTTTTACCTACAAGGCTTTCACCCATAAGCTTGCTTTTGATATGCAGACGACGTCCATCCCTCTCTCTTATAAGGGTCATATATACCTCTTCCAGCGATTTATTTACTTATATACTTCTTGTGATAAATCTCATCTTATGTCAGGACTCAACCTCCACATTTTCAGAATTTTCTTTATATTTTTTGTCGCCATGCGAAAGCAGCACAAGCTCTGCGCCAACTGCCCGGGCAATCTGTTCAAGTTCGCTTTTCCTCAGATGTTTACCGTAAATCTTCAAGCTCACATCTGCCACAGCAACCAGTTTGAATCTCGGCTGTTTTTTACCTTCTTCAACTTTTTCCCTTTCTCTGTAAAATATTTTCCCAGCCATTATACTATACCTCCTTTTTTTTAAAACTCTGTCAGTATCTCAATAACACCTAATTAAAGAGGCACTGAACAGTTTCTATATTTTTTAGTTTAAGCATACATTTTACTACTTGTCAAGTCGGCCAATTTCTATTATCATAATAATTATGCATATTTATCTGTTGTTAATCATGTTAACATTTTTTGCGCTATTTGAATTAACCGTATCCTAAAATAATATTTATTTCGAAAAATATCCTGAATTATACCTTTTGTGTATTATTAGATTCTTTTGCTGCTATTACATGAACAGATGTTGCTTTAAAGGACGCGGTTATTTCTTTTCCTTCCTCTAAGGCAAGTTTCCTGTTTGAACTGTTCGTAATATACGCCACCAGAGGGAAACCGCAATCAAGATGTATTTTCTGATAGGGCCCGAGTGGGGTTACTTTTAATACGGTTCCCGAAAATATATTTCTTAAACTTGTCGATCCTTTTACGGAATTATGTGAGACAACAACCTGTTCCGGTCTTATGCAAAGAATTACATGTTCTCCGATATTCATATCTCCAACAGCTTCAATAATTTGCCCTTCAACTGAGACTGTAAGGACACCGTCTTCTTTTCCTGCAACTGTTCCGTCAAGCGTTGTCTCAACACCCACAAAGGAAGCAACAAACTCACTGGCCGGATGATTCATTATTTCAGCTGGAGAGCCTATCTGCAGAATTTGTCCATCCTTCATTACTGCAATGCGATGAGAAAGCCTTAATGCTTCCATCCGGTCATGAGTAACAAGTATGCTTGTAATCCCGGATTTTTTTAATATTTTTTCCACATCCTCCACCAGAGCTTCACGTGTGGGAGGGTCAAGAGCTGAAAAAGGCTCATCAAGAAGCAATATCTCCGGCATTGTGGCAAATGCTCTTGCAAGGCTTGTCCTCTGCGCTTCTCCGCCTGAAAGCGTTCTGGCCGAACGGTCACTAAGATGTTCAATACCAAAGCGGCGTAAATTATCCATAACTATGTTTTTGATTTCTGATCTTTTAACCCCCCTGAATTTCAGACCTGATGCAACATTGTTAAAAACTGTTGTATCAAAAAGCAGAGGCTCCTGAAAAACCATGGCAAGCTTGCGCCTGTATCCGTTCAAAGGATATTTTTCCCCTACTCTGTCACCTCTGAAATATATTTCACCTTCAAAAGGTTTTAATAAATAGCAAAGGGTTTGCAGGAGAGTTGTTTTTCCTGCACCGTTAGGACCGATAAGCGATACAGTCTCGCCTTCTCTTATAGCAAAAAAAGGTATGTCGACAAGAATAGTATTTCCTCTTTCGACCTTAATTTTAAGTGCTTTAAGTATATATATATTTTTATTTTCATCCATCGTAACGGCCTTCATCAATAATTATGAATTCTAACATTCCAAATTCTTAATTATTGTTATCACTTTGGTCTTTCTCTCTGCTGCACATACGTCAAAATAATATTTATAAAATACGCCAGGGCAAGCAATATTATACTCAAAGCGATAGCGATATCGAAATTGCCCTTGCTTGTTTCCATTACAGTAGCTGTTGTAAGGACACGTGTATAACCTTTTATGTTTCCACCGACCATTATTGAAGCACCTACTTCTGAAATTACTCCGCCAAAACCTGCCATAACTGCTGCCAGTAAAGAAAGCTTTGCTTCTTTAATAAGCATCCAGACCATCTGAAGCCTGTTAGCGCCAAGGGCAAGTATCTGAAGCCTCATTTTTTTTGGAAGCTGCTGCATAGCTGCAACAGTAATACCCATCACTATCGGGGTAGCTATGACAGACTGTGCAATAATAATAGCTGATGGAGTATAAAGAAGTCCTAAAAAACCTAATGGGCCGCTTCGCCATAAAAAAATTGAAACAAAAAGTCCAACTACAACAGGCGGTAATCCCATGGCAGTATTGATAAGACTCACAACTATTTTTTTTCCCGGGAATCGTGTAAGGGCAACAAGTGTGCCGATTGATATACCGATAAGCAGACTGATTATAGTTGCTATACCGGAAACCTTTAGAGACAGGAAGGTAATCTCCAGCACTTCGCGGTCCATGGTAAAGAGCAATAGAATTGCCTTCTTAATTCCTTCAAAAATCAAGTCCATCTTGACCCCTGTTACAAAAAAAATCTTGCTTTACCCTGCAAAGCAAATCAAGGTAAAGCAAGTTTAACTGTAAATAAAATATTATTCTATATGCTTTTTTATTTTATTAGTATTTTGTAATCCTTAAGATCTTTGTACTTACTTCCCAAGATCCTCTACCTTTTTGCCTGCATCAGGGAAGAAAAGCGGAGAACCGAACTTGTCCACGCCAAATGTCTTAACAATGTCCTGCACTTCCTTTGATACCATAAAATCTGCGAATGCTCTGGCTCCGGGAGCATTTACTTTGGGCCATTTTGAAGGATTTACTTCGATTACATGGTAAATATTAAGAAGTACGGAGTCACCCTCGGCAAGTATGTCAAGGCTGAGTCTTTTCTTTAATGCCATGTAAGTGCCGCGGTCAGCCAGTGTATATGCCGCTTTCTCTGACGCAACATTCAATGTCTGTCCCATACCAAGACCCGTCTGCTGATACCACTTTTCACCTTCATATTTCACACCGGCTTTTTTCCAGATATCCTTTTCTTTTGAATGTGTTCCGGAATTATCGCCCCTTGACATAAAAACATTTCCAGTCGAAGCTATTTTTTTGAAGACATCTATGGTAGATTTCATGCCTTTGATTTTCGCAGGGTCTGAGGCCGGTCCCACAACAACATAGTCATTGTGCATAACAAGTCTTCTGTTGATACCATAGCCCTCTTTCACGAACACCTGTTCGGCAGCCGGGGAATGAACAAGCAGTACATCTGCTTCTCCTTTCTGGCCCATTGCCATTGCCTGTCCTGATCCGACAGCAATAGTTTTCACAAAATAGCCCGTCTTCTTTTCAAAAACAGGCAAAAGTACATCGAGAAGACCTGAATCCTGGGTGCTTGTCGTAGTAGCCATAATTATGTTCTTATCTATAGCCTGAACAGGTGAAATGCCGGACAATAAAAATATTGCCAATAAGATTATTGATAAACTTACCAATTTTTTCATAACTCTCACTCCTTTATAAGAATATTATTTTTTACCCTTTGAGCATCCTTCCATTCCTTTGAATTCGGGAAGAAAAGAGGACTGCCATATTTGTCTTTGCCGAAGTCCCTGATAATGGCCTGGCCTTTGTCCGTCGCTGTGAGCCACTGGACAAATGTTGCAGTATCCTTCTCATTTACTCCAGTAAATTTTTTAGGATTTACCGGGATCAGAGAAATATAGTTTAAAAGGACTTCATCGCCTTCCGCAAGCACTAAAAGTTTGATTGAGTCTTTAATCGAAAGAAATGTTGCCCTGTCGATGACTGTATATGCGCCCTTCTGGTCTGTAAATCGAAGAGTGGGGACATTTCCCTCTGCACCTTTTTCGTAAGCTACATACCATGCGCCCGCAGGCTTTATACCAGCCTTCTCCCAAAGCGCCATCTCTGCCATATGTGTTCCTGATTTATCTCCCCTTGTAATAAATGCTGCACCTTTTGCAGAAACCTGCTTAATGGCTTCCGTGGCCTGCTTCATTCCCCTGATACCGGCAGGGTCGTCCTTGGGGCCTACAATAACAAAATCGTTATACATGAGGTCAATCCTTTCTGTTCCGAATCCCTCCTGTATAAATTTCTCTTCAAGTGATTTGGCATGGACCATGACAAGATCAACATTGCCTTTTCGTGCAATATCCAGGGCGGCACCGGTCCCTGCACCAACGTGGCGCACCCTTATCCCTGTCTCTTTTTCAAACTGATCTTCCAGAACACTGACGATACCTGAATCGATAGGACCTATTGTACTTGACAAAAGGATAAAATTACTACTTTCCGCATTACCGGAATGAGGCAAAACAAAAACGATGCATAATGCAACTGTGAAAAAGAAATATTTTATTTCGACACTCCCTGAATAGCTAATATCTTCAGTTAATTTTATAGAATATACTATAAACATCGTAAAATCAAGACAACTGCATTATAAAATGCCTTTAAACACCCTTATTATTACCATTTAATATATTTAATTACCTTTATGCTACATTACTAACAATAAATATTTTATAGAACTGCATTTATTGAAAAAACTTATATTTTAAATTTGATAATATTCTTTCTTTTAGTTATAATTAATAAATGGAAATTATATCTGCAAGAGATCTTTCAAAGTATTTAAAAATAAACGAGAAAAAGATTTATAAACTCGTTCAGGAATCAAAACTGCCGCATATAAAAATTGGCGGCAAGATAGCATTTACAAAAGAGACGATCGATAAATGGATACTAGAAAGTACCGCAAGAGAAGAAAATATATTTATTGCAGGCAGTGATGATATCCTGTTACGCAGGATTATTGATGTGTATAATAGCAAAAACAGCTCTACAATCTACTATGCACCTGTCGGAAGCATCAACGGATTAAAAGCCTTAAAAAAAGGCGCTGCAACCATGTCCTGTGTCCACATTCTTGATATAGAAAAAAAAGAATATAATACCTCTTATATAGAAAGATACCTTTCAGGTGATGATTATATTGTCATTCAAATGTTCTTCAGGGAACAAGGGCTTTATCTCCAGAAAAATAATTCAAAAGTAATAAACTCCATTGAGGATATTGCAGCTAAAGGTGCAACATTTATAAACAGGAACCAGGGGTCAGGCACCAGACTTCTCTTCGACTTTCTGCTCAGAGAAAAGAAGATAGATCCATCAGATATTAAAGGATACAACAACGAAGTAGAATCGCACCTTCAGGCAGGCTTGAATGTTGTAAAGGGTAATGCTGATGTTGCTTTTGGTGTTATACATTTAGCCCACATGCTCGGCTTAAACTTTGTCCCTTTATTCAGGGAAAGGTTCGACATGGTCATTCCAAAGGAACATTCCCTCAGTAGCTATGTAAAGAACTTCCTGACATTTTTTGAGCAACCTGTTCTGCATACTCACATTAAGGATTTTACCGGCTATGATGCGTCCAGAATGGGTAATATAATTTATCCCAATGTATGAGAAAGTTCTTTAAATCCATTTCTTCAACTGAATGACAAATATTTGTGAAACAAACACAAAAAACATTTAAAACACGTGTAGACATCCTGACAGAAAAAGGAACAGAAGAACTGTTTACTGAAGAAATATACAGTCTTTTATCAAATTCCGGAACATGGATTGAAGAAAACGGCAACGATATTGTAATAAAATCCTATCCTGAAGACATTGAAATATACCTTGAATATCTCAAAAAGCTGAAAATTAATATTAAGAAAACCGATATTAAAAAAGAAGAACAACAGGACTATGCCGGGCTGACAAAAAAATATTTTCGGCCAATAAAAATTGGCGACATAACTATCTTTGCTCCCTGGAACAAACAGAATACAAATAGAAGATCGATCATCATTGATCCGGGAATGGCTTTTGGAACTGGCAGGCACGAATCAACAAGAATAATGATGAAACTTATGGAGCATATTAACATGGAGGACAAAACAGTTCTTGATCTCGGGTGTGGCTCAGGAATACTTTCTATAAATGCTGTCCTTCTCGGAGCAAGGAAAGTCACTTCAATTGATAATGATGCTGATACGGTTTTTTCTGCAAAAAAGAACGTCGCTCTCAACAATACGGAAAAAATATCCCTCGCCTGTACAGATCTCCAGCATGTTTCAGGAAGATATGATATTGTATTGGCAAACCTTGATATCAGGACATTCACCAGTTACTCGGAAAAGATAAAAGAATTCGTGAAAAGATATGGGTACATCATCGTCTCCGGCATATTGTGGAAGGAAAGAAAAAAGCTGGTTCCTCTTTTTCATCCTTTTTTACTCACACAAACAGAAAAGAAAAATGCCTGGTGCGGATTTGTGTTCGGGCGTAACGTATAATTTGAGAATGTAGTATATAAATTTTGAAGGTAGTAAATATTGAAGAGCAGATTTGTCTGGTTTACGATAGTGTTTTTTATCGCCTATAAAACAGTTTTTTAAGATGAAATCTCCTTAAGCAGTTCCATTGCCCTTTTGGCTTCAGGGATATTTAGGCTGCCAAGTCCACAGCTTGTTGTTAAAAGCCAGTTCTTGCTTTCAGACTTCAGGTCAAGATTCATCATAAACTCTGCAAACCTGTCCATAAGTTTTATAATATCGTCTTTTGATATATTTAACACTTCCTCAGATGAAGGAATAAAACCAGGAGATATCCATCCGCCTCTTTTCAGAAACTTTGACAGATCTTCTTTGAAAAAAAATATTGTCTCCAAAAAGTTATAGGCATCATAGTTTACAATATCGACATTAGCACCAAATAGTACCGACCAGTCTGTATTCCCGCAGCAATGGACACCTGTTTTTGCATCTATTCCTTCCAATGTTTCATTCAGTAGGGAAATTGTCTCTTCCTTTGATATGGACACGTAGGCTGAACCAAATGAAACCATGTAGGGCTCATCAAAAAAAATAATCACATCCTTTTCGGGATACATTGTTTTAAAGGCATTAACCATCCATTTTGCCTTCATGTTCAGGGCTTTTTTAATAATATCGAAAAAACTATGATTGTATATTATAGGTTTGCCGTTTTCATCCTTTAAACCAAGTCCCATGCTGAAAGGTCCTGTTAATTGACCTTTAATAAAACAAACATTTTCCTTTATATCTTTAAGTCTCTCTAAAAATTTGTAAAAACCTGGAGCCACCTTCTTAGAAAGCGAGAAAACCCCTAAATTTCCGCTATAGTAATCTTCATAGAATTGTTCTATACCTTTTGTCTCTTCCGTATTCATAAAAACTGTGCCGTTAATATCATCAAGAACAATGCATGGCACTGCCTCAAGAAAAGTTGTGTACATATTTTCTCTATTAGATCTTTTAGGCAACTGCGGCCAAAAAGGTATTTCCGGACAAACAGAAAATATTACATCAATGGCCTCGTCTATGTCTGTAAAAGGGAAACTTCCTATTCCTGTAATCATTTTCCACCTTAGGACTTTTTGGAATTTTTAACACAGGAAAGCTACTATGTAAAGCAGATTACAAATTTTTTCTATAAACCAATCTGCATACCGTCATAAGCAATATCTATCGTGAGTTGAGATGTTTCTGAATAAATTTTTAAATACCGCCTTGTATTCTCCAAAAAATCATCCAAACCTTCATCATCGAAGGTAGGCTCGTTATGATAGATACACAGATGTTTCACACCGGCCTTTACGCTTAGCTCCACAGCTACAATATTATTTGAATGACCCCAGTTTTCCTTTGCAGAAGTCGCATCGGCAAAGGAATATTGAGCATCAAAAACAAGAAGATCGGCATTTTTGAAGAAATTTCTAAAACTGTATTCCTCGTCGCAAGCATTCTCTTTATGTTCCGAATCAGTTGAGTACACGATACTTTTGCCATCTTTTTCAAACCTGTATCCATAAGAATCCCCGGGATGGTTCTGTTTGATACCTTTAACGGTAAAGCCGGCTATCTTATATTCTTTATTTTCTTCCAGCATGTTAAATCTTATATCTGCGCTCAATGATTTAAGAGGTATAGGGAAAAATGGATATTCCTGCTGGGTTATAAAGGCATGTTCCAGTTCTTTATGAAATCCATATATATGCACCTGGTTCCCCGGGATAAAGGCGGGTACGAAAAAAGGGAACCCCTGTATATGATCCCAATGGAGATGAGATATGAAAATGTGGAATACATTAGACTTTTCCTGGGGTCCTTTAGCAGCAGATTTCATAACATCGTTTCCAAAGTCTCTTAACCCGGTTCCGGCATCACAGATGATATAATCGTCGCCTCCGTCTATTTCCATGCATGAGGTATTGCTGCCATAACTACCGGTTGCAGAGAAATTAAGGTTTCTGTTTATAGGATCGTTGCAAATAAATTTCTCAATATCCTCATCACTACAAAGCCTTAGGCCTTGCGATGCCTTGATAATATTAAATATTTTTTTCCTTATTATTTCAGATGTGTAAGAAGCAGGCAATGAACCCCGTGTCCCCCAGAAATATACCTTCACTCACCCCTCCAATGAAGAATATTGGTAAACCTCTCCCTTTTTCGTTGTTACCATCAATCTAAATAATGTAAATTATCTATAATTAATAAACAAAATGCTACAAATATACAACAATATAATACCTTATTTATCAGGATTGAGCGAAAAAAAGCAAATGAGGACGGAATCTCAATGCATTCCTTGACAGTACGGCATGATTTTTTTCAGGAAAAGTAGTAGAAAAGTACATAAGGAGTCAATAAATGGCTGATGAAGATCTTTCAAAACTTAAGATAGACAAATCTAAGACAACGATACGGCAAGGATCAAGTAAAAAATTGTTCTATTGGATATCGGCAATATTTCTTATTTTAATAATCATGCTCCTCTATATAAAAGGGGTATTCACCTTCGCTGTTCAGGTTGATATTGCAACTGTATCGCAAGTCTACCCTGCTCAGACCTTTGCCCTGTTAAATGCCAGTGGTTATGTTGTGCCACAACGTAAGGCTGCGGTAGCATCCAAAATAACCGGCAAGATTTTATCCCTTCACGTAGAGGAAGGAAGTAAGGTCAAAAAGGGAGAGGTCATTGCAAAGCTTGAAAATGATGACATTGTTGCTCTTGAGAAGCAGGCTGCTGCCAATCTTGAAGCTGCACGGTCAAACCTTGAGCAGTACAAGGCAGAATTAAAAGATGCAGGCATCAATTTTACTAGGGAAAAGAACCTTCTGGAGAAAGAATTTACTACAAAAGCATCCTATGATTCAGCAGAAGCTCGTTACAAAAAAGCTGCGGCGGCAGTTACCGGCGGGGAAGCATCGGTAAAATCATATGCTGCAGCGCTCGAAAATACCCGTGTAACATTAGGGTATGCCACGATACGTGCCCCTTTTGACGCCATCGTGCTGACAAAAAATGCCGATATAGGTGATATTATAACCCCTCTGGGAGCAGCCGCAAATGCAAAGGCTGCTGTTGTAACAATAGCTGATATGGATTCACTGCAGGTAGAGGCTGATGTTTCCGAGTCTAATCTTGAGAAAATCAGGGTAGGACAGCCTTGTGAAATCCAACTCGATGCTTTTCCTGATTCAAGGTTTCGCGGGATTATACACATGATCGTCCCTACTGCTGACAGAAGCAAAGCAACAGTAATGGTAAAGGTTCGTTTTATTGGCAAAGACATCCGCATACTTCCTGAAATGAGCGCAAAGGTAGCCTTCCTCTCAAAATCTGTAAGTGAAGCTGATGAAAAACCGAGAACACTTATCGGGAATAAGGCCATTGTTGAACTTAGCGGCAAAAAAATGGTTTTCCTCGTTAAAGGAAATAGTGTTACACAAACACCTGTGACTACCGGTAGAACCTTTGGCGAAATGATTGAGATAACAAACGGGATAAATGCAGGAGATAAAATAGTGACAACCCCTTCAAATAAACTTAGGAATGGATCAAAAATAAAGGTTATAGAGCGATAAATGAATAATTCGGTTCCTATTGTAGAGGTAATCAACCTCAATAAATCTTACAACCGCGGAAATCAGATCATACCGGTATTGAGCAATATTACTTTTAATATATATAAAGGTGACTTTCTTGCTCTCATGGGACCATCAGGCTCAGGCAAGACAACACTTTTAAACCTTATTGCAGGCATTGACAAAGTTGATAGCGGCATAATCCGGGTAGGCGGCGTTGATATTACCACATTGTCCGAGACTGAACTTGCCGGATGGCGCGGGGTCAACGTCGGTTTTGTGTTCCAGTTCTACAATCTTATTCCTGTTCTTACCGCTTTCGACAATGTGGAACTTCCGCTACTTTTGACCAATCTTTCAAAAAAAGAGCGCAAAGAACACGTCAAGATTGCGCTCAATGTAGTAAACCTTGCCGACCGCATGGATCACTATCCAGGCCAGCTTTCCGGTGGACAACAGCAACGTGTAGCGATTGCAAGAGCTATTGTAACTGACCCGACGATACTTGTAGCTGATGAGCCGACGGGAGATCTGGATCGTACATCAGCAGAAGAAATCATGGCACTAATGGAGCGCCTTAATATTGAATCGGGCAAAACAATCATTTTAGTAACACACGACCCCCGTGCAGCAGGAAAAGCACGTGTATTAAGACATCTCGACAAGGGTATTTTTAACAGTAATCTATAATGTATATAATCAAGCTGCTCATTAAAAACACCTTCCGTCACAAACTTCGGACATGCCTCACTATTTTGAGTGTTGCTATTGCTATTTTAGCCTTCGGTCTTTTGCGAACGGTCATTGACGCTTGGTATGCCGGGGTTCAGGCATCGTCTGTAATCAGGCTTGTTACAAGACATGCCGTATCAATGGTGCTAACACTTCCGATCTCTTATACAGAAAAGATCCGTCAGATCGAAGGGGTAAAAATTGTATCATATGGAACCTGGTTTGGCGGATTTTATATTGAGGAAAAAAATTTCTTTGCAAATTTTGCCGTTGAGGCAAAAAGCTTCCTTGAGTTATACCCTGAGTATATACTGCAACCTGACGAAAAAGCGGCCTTTCTTCGTGATAAGAAATCATGTGCTGCAGGAGCAAAACTCGTAAAGAGATTCGGCTGGAAAATAGGTGATATAGTGACACTGAAGGGAACCATATATCCCGGAAATTGGGAATTTGTTTTGCGCGGCATCTATAGGGGACAGGATAAAAATACCGATGAGAGCCAGTTTTTCTTTCATTTCAATTATCTGAATGAGGCCCTTAAAAAGACATCACCTACCAGGGCCGACCACGTAGGTTATTATATGATGGAAGTTACAAGCCCTGACATTGTTGCTGATGTTGCATTAAGGATCGACAAAACCTTTCACAATTCCCTTGCTGAAACGCTGACAGAAACGGAAAAGGCTTTTCAGTTGGGTTTTGTCTCCATGTCTGATGCTATTATTACCGCTTTGAGACTGGTGACCTACATAGTTATTTTCATTATACTTGCCGTAGTTGCAAATACCATCAACATGACAGCCCGTGAACGCATCGGTGAATATTCGGTATTCAAGACACTTGGATTCGGAGGATGGCGCATAGCAGGATTAATCTTTGGCGAATCACTTATCATAACCATGATGGGATGTACAATGGGCATCATCTTTACATTCCCATCTGCCAAGGCCTTTGCAAATACTGTGGGTTCTTATTTCCCTACTTTTAATGTTACTGCAGATACAATACTTATGGATATTGTATTCTCTATACTTGTCGGTATACTTGCAGCAATTATCCCTACATATCACAGCATAAAAATCCCTATCGCAGACGGCTTGCGGAGGATCGGTTAAGTTGTTTATTCCTTTATCGTACAGTATAAAAAATCTCCTGACCCGTAAGATAACTACCGTTTTGACTGCATCGGGTATGGCTCTTGTAGTATTCGTTTTTACAACAATTTTGATGATGGCCCATGGTCTTGAAAAAACACTTATAGACACCGGCTCTTATGATAACGGTATGGTAATCCGCAAGGGATCTGGTGCTGAGTTAATGAGCTGGGTTTCCCGTTCACAAGCCTCTATTGTCGAATCAGATCCTCAGGTTGCAATCGGAATTGACGGAAAACCGCTTTTTGCGAAAGAATTAAACATTCTCATAACACTCCCTAAAAAAGGCGACAACAAACAATCAAATGTAACAATAAGGGGTATAGGAAATGCCTCGCTAAAACTACGTCCACAGGTAAAACTTATAGACGGACGTATGCCGAAACAGGGTTCTTCCGAAGTTGCAGCAGGTAGAAGTGTGGTAAAAAGGTTTAAGGGGGTCGATATTGGCATGACGCTTAGATTCGGTATGCGTGACTGGAATATTGTAGGCATATTTGATGCAGGTAATACAGGTTACAATTCCGAAATATGGGGCGATAATGATCAGCTTATGCAGGCCTTTCGAAGGCCGGTTTATTCATCTCTTTTATTTAAATTAAAAGAGTCTTCCGAATTTGGAAAATTGAAAGAACGTATTGAAAAAGACCCCCGTATGAATCATGAAGTTAAAAGAGAAACAAAATATTATGCCGATCAGTCGGAAATGATGGCAAAATTCCTACGTATTCTTGGAATGTCATTGACGATAATATTTTCCCTCGGGGCAGTCATCGGCGCCATGATTACCATGTATGCATCTGTAGCAAGCAGGGTTGCAGAAATCGGCACAATGCGCGCCCTGGGTTTTCAAAGGAGGAGCATTATGGGCGCCTTTCTTTTGGAATCATTGCTTCTCAGCCTTGCAGGAGGAATTGCAGGATTATTTTTTGCTTCATTTCTACAGTTTTTTACCATATCTACCATGAACTTCCAGACATTTTCCGAACTTGCCTTTTCTTTTTCTCTCAACATTAATATTGCCTTCAAATCGCTCATATTTTCATTAATTATGGGTTTTGTAGGCGGCGTTCTTCCTGCCTTGAGAGCATCGCGGATGAATATCGTTGATGCATTACGACAAGCCTGACTAAAAAATAAAGCCCGGCAGATATAAACCTACCGGGCTTTATTTTTTTGAGTTCTATATAATATTATTCTTCCGTCTCAACCAATTCGCCGGTATCGCGTTTGCTCTGATAGATGGCCCAGCATAAAGCAGCCACACACACAACAATAACAATAACACTGACAATACGCGATGTACCGAGTTGTTCCTGTGCTACCCGCGGGGCAATCAGGTTATATTTAAGGACCAACCCAAGCGTCAACAAGCTGACCATGTTCATAACCTTTATCAATGGGTTGATCGCAGGACCTGCTGTATCTTTTAACGGATCACCGACAGTGTCGCCTGTGACAGCTGCTTTGTGAGCTTCTGAACCCTTGCCGCCGTATATGCCGTCTTCAATCATCTTCTTGGCATTATCCCATGCGCCGCCTGCATTTGCCATAAAAACTGCAAGCAACTGGCCAACAAGGATCATGCCTGCTAAAAATCCGCCAAGTGCATATGGGCCGAGCAGGAATCCTACCAGCAAAGGCGTCACGATGGCAAGCAGACCCGGGCCGATTAATTCTTTCTGTGCAGTCTGTGTACAAATATCTACTACACGACCATAATCAGGTTTTTTGGTGCCATTCCATATATCAGGATCATGGAATTGAATACGGCATTCTTTGACAATCCAGTATGCAGCGCGTCCTACAGCGCGGATCAACATTCCGCTGAAGAGGAATGGAACTGCCCCGCCAAGGAGGAATCCGATAAAAACCGTAGGATCTGCAACAGTGATCTTTCCAGCTTCAATAACATACTGCGACACAGTCATTAAGTGAATTTTTTCTTCGCTGCCAACTGCTATGACGGCGATAAAGCTTGCAAACAATGAGACTGCTGCGATAACTGCAGAACCTATTGCAATACCCTTTGTTTCAGCTTTTGTAGTATTCCCGACAGCATCGAGATCGGCAAGTATCTGACGGGCACGTTTGTAGCTGCCCGGTCTCTCTTTCTCCATCTCTTCCTTATTGTACCCCATTTCGCCGATACCATTGGCATTGTCTGCTACAGGGCCGAATACATCCATAGAAATAGTATTGCCTGTCAGGGTCAACATACCGATACCAGTCATTGCAACACCATAAGCAATAAAGAGAGGAGGTGTCCCGGCATAGGTCAGGACTGAAAGGAAGATTGCAACAGCTATGACGCCAACGGCTGCGACAGTGCTCTCATATCCTACTGCAAACCCCTGAATGATGTTTGTCGCATGTCCGGTTTGGCAGGCTTTTGCCAGACTCTTTACCGGTGAATAACTTGTGTGTGTATAATAGCTGGTAACTTTATTCAATCCAACAGCAAGAAAAATACCAATGAGGCATGTAATTGCCGGACGCATATCCAATCCGGCAATGCCGAAATTTGCAAGCCATCCAAGTTTAGAAGGATCGCCACCCGGAAAGCCTGCTAATGCCGTCGGGTTACCGGTAAGATAGACAGCGTCAAAATTTAAATAAAAATATCCGATAAGGACAAACCCAATTATACTAATTACAGAACCGATCCAGAATCCACGATGAACGCTTTTCAATGCCGTATCTGATGTATCGTCAGCACCTGCCTTAACAGTATAGGTACTGATAATGGAGCCGAGCACGCCGATACCGCGAACAAGAAGCGGGAAGATAACACCCTTATGACCAAAAGTTGCCATACCAAGGATCATTGCAGCAACAATAGTTACTTCATAGCTTTCGAAAATGTCTGCTGCCATACCGGCACAGTCGCCTACGTTGTCGCCGACGTTGTCGGCAATAGTTGCGGCATTACGCGGATCATCTTCAGGAATATCCTTTTCGATCTTTCCGACAAGATCAGCGCCGACATCTGCGGCCTTTGTATAAATACCACCGCCGACTCTCATGAACAAAGCAAGGAGCGTACCGCCGAATCCGAATCCCAGGAGGGCTTCGTATGCCTGTTCACCGTACATTATGAAAATCATGGTTCCACCAAGGAGACCCAGTCCATCTGTGAGCATGCCCGTTATGGTTCCTGTTCTATATCCAAGTTGAAGGGCCTCTCCATAACTGTGCTTTGCCGCTGCTGCAACACGGAGGTTGCCTTCTGTTGCCAGACGCATACCGACAAAACCAACCAATCCACTGAACAGTGCACCGATAAAAAATGCGCCGGCACGACCCCAACGAAATAGATCTACTGTACCGGTGTAAGTTAAAAATAACAAAATGGTAATAATGATGATTAATGGTCCGATCTTTTTAAACTGTGCTCTGAGATAGGCATTTGCACCTTCACGGACTGCAGAGGCAATATCCTGCATTTGCTTTGTGCCCTGGTCTGCTCTCCTTACTTGTTTAACAAGCATGGCAGCATATAACAAACCTGCAATAGCGATACAAAGGACAGCAAGAAGCCCGTAAATTTCAATAGGTTTGAAGCGGGGGTCGCTGAAAAGCGAAAACAGTTTGAAAACCGATTCATGAGATGCAGTCGCTTCTGCCTGAGTAAAAGAGGTTCCAGGTAAGAAAAGATATGCTCCTGCGAAGAAAAACATCATTGCTATAAGATAATTACGCCTGGATGTTTTAGAAAATTTCTTAAAGAGGTTCTGTAGATTCATCATTGTATACATCCTCCTGTAAATTGAATAAAATATTTGTCAATGACGTTATTTTATTAAACCAGCATTGACAATGTTCTTCATTAGTACTCAAATATCATGATATCAACTTTCTCATTTACTTCTGAATTATAATTTAATCTTCTCCTTGACAGTAAACCAATCTTCCATTTGTGAAATATAACTCAATCATTTTTGCATGTCAAACAAAAATTTAATATTTTATTATCTATTATAAGTAAAAATGATAAACATTAATAATCCTGCGAAATTCCAGACAGTTTTGCCGTTGGGAAAGGGTGGTCCGCCTCCGCTAACTCTTTGAAAGACAAGTGTAAACCCCGGAAATAGCAATTTAAAGTAAGTGCCGTACTTCACAAGCTTTTCTTCATACTGATTATATGGTAAGATTTCAACAAATGAATAACCAGGTGGAATGAATACACAAACATTCCATACATAGTTTCTCTTAAGGACACGCTTATAGAAGATCAAGAAAAGACAAGGGAGCAGTTAATTCAAGAACTGGAACCAAAGCGTCAGCATCTTAAGATAATAGAGTTCTTTCAAGGAGACCCACAGAGGGCCAGCAGGCTTCAGACCTGCTTAAGCTTGCCGGCAAGATGCAATATATAGCAAAGAAAAATGGACATAATCAGATTTTAAACCAGTTGAAAAAAGGGCCCTGTTCCTGATTACAAAGACAAAAGAAAAAGCAGCCGAGGAGACAACATTATGAACGAATATATTTCACTGAATGAGCATAAATTTTCAAAAAGAACTGTCAAAATACTGAATGATATCAGAATAAAACATCCTTTGATTCATCATATAACCAATTTTGTCGTCATGAACAGTACAGCCAATGTGACGCTTGCAATAGGCGCCTCACCTGTTATGGCTCATGCCCATGAAGAAATGGAAGCAATGTCTGCCTTTGCCGGCGCACTTAACCTGAATATAGGTACTTTAACACCGTACTGGATAGATTCAATGCTTATAGCAGGAAAAACCGCGGGGAGAAGAGGCATCCCGATTATATTGGATCCTGTAGGTTCGGGAGCAACCTCAATGAGAACCGAAGCCGTTAAAAGAATTATTGCAGAGATACCTGTAACTGTCATCAGGGGTAATGCGTCCGAGATAATGTCTTTAATAGCGCCTGAAGAAGAAATAAAAATTCGCGGAGTGGATTCACTTGAAACAGTTGATGCTGTTCGTGACGGCGCACATCATCTGGCAAAAATACTTAATAAGGTTATTGCTGTCACTGGCAAGGTTGATTTTATAACAAACGGTGAACATGCTATAGAAGTGCACAATGGGCATCCAATGTTCGGGTTGGTTACCGGTACGGGCTGTGCCGCAACTACTGCTATTTCCTGTTTTTGTGCAGTTGAACCGGATCCTCTTGTGGCAACAGCAGCAGCTCTCGGTTATTATGGACTTGCAGGAGAAGAAGCGGCTCGCATATCAAAAGGGCCAGGGAGCTTTCAAGTGGCCTTATATGATGCGCTTTATAACCTTTCCGAAGATAAAATACTTGAAGGTCTCAAAATAATACCGGTTCCAAAAGAAACATAACAAACATTATGAAAAAACCATTATTGCATGATTTCCGGCTATACCTGGTAACAGACCCTCTTTTAAACAAGGGTTATTCTGTGCTTGAACAGGTAGAGCTTGCCCTTATAGGAGGAGTAAAGATCATCCAGATAAGAGAAAAAAAAATGCCCATACTGGACTACATTAAACTGGCTTCGGAAGCATTGAAGCTTACCCGTGCTCACGATGCTTTTTTGATAATCAACGACGCCATTGAAGTGGCAATGGCTGTAGGGACAGATGGACTTCACCTGGGCCAGGAGGATATATCTATTAAAGAAGCCCGGAATATTCTGGGCGCTGGTGCGGTTATCGGAATATCCGTTAAAACCGAGGATGAAGCTGTTTATGCTGAGGAAAACGGGGCAGATTATTTAGCGGTCAATGGTATTTTCCCAACTGCTACCAAAGAAGATCTGGGAGACTGTGTCGGACTTGAAGGAATTACCCGCATACGTGAGATTACCCGTTTGCCCGTTATCGGTATCGGCGGAATAACTCTGAGTAACTGCCGCAGTGTTATCGAAGCAGGGGCTCACGGCATAGCAGTTGTAACTGCCATTACCATGTCAGACAATATTCCTCAAACCTGCAGGTCTTTTCTTGATATTATGGATGAATAAGGTCTTTTTTCAACATCACGGTATAACAGGATACATATAATCAATGTCAGCAAGTCTAAGGTAATGTTCCGCTTCCTCTGATTTACCCCTTTTCTTTGCGCCGTTGGCGACTATCAGACATTTTGTCTTTAGTTCTTCCGCTGCCTTGATTTTCTGTGTTTCATCCAATATTCCGCTATTCAATAAATTGGCAAGACTTTGAATCCTGAATTTATCCATTGCTTCATAGCTTTTCGAAAGCTGATCATCGTGCCCGCCTCTTTTAACAATCAGCGGCTGCTCAATAAATAAAACAGGATATTGTGCAGAAATTCTAAGCCATAAGTCATAGTCTTCACAGACGGGCATAGACTCATCAAATAAACCAACCTTATCAAACATTTCTCTCTTTATCACAACAGACGAAGGACTTATAATGCAGAGAGGCAGACATTTCTCAAAAATATAGCCTGAATATTTCCTGTGTTTCAATTTCTGGTTCATCCTTTTTCCATTCCTTATCCAAATTTCGTCCGTATAAGAAATTAAAAATCCCTCTTCCATCATTCGTTTCATCTGCACAGCAAGTTTACCATTCTTCCACAAATCATCTACATCAAGAAAAGCAATATAATCTCCCTGCGCGACTTCAATACCTTTATTCCTCGCACTGCTGATTCCACCATTCTTTTTCCAAATATACTTTACAGGCAACCCGTCTATCTCTTTAACAGATTCATCCGTAGAGCCGTCATCAATAACTATAATTTCCTTATTCTGATAATCCTGATTTACAACAGAAAAAACTGCTTCTTTGAGAAAACTGCGCCTGTTATAGGTTGTGATTATTACTGAAACCAAATTATTCATTATTATGAAACTTCTCTATTTTTGTCGGGTTTTAAAAAACGGATTGCGGATTTAGGATTAAAGCAATAATTTTTTAAATTGCTAACTTTGAACCTTAGATCGTAAACAAATATCACGCTTTATTCAATTGAAGTCTTATTGTTATTCTTTTCGGACCTTCTGAGAGATTAATACCCCAGACAGGCATAAACATGGTGCTCTGATAATTTCTTTCGAACCCGCTTTCGGATAGCGAAACAACTTCCACCGGATGGGTCCAGACAGCAAAAGGATCATCAAAGTCAAGCGAAACATCAATATGCTGGTAGGGATCATGAAATAACGCGCGTCCGGACGGTTTCAACACACCCTGTGTCGTAAGAGATAACCTTTCTCCATCTATCTCAACATATCTGTCGCCGCCGCTTCCAAGAAAAGAAAAATTGAACTCAATACCCAGGTAAAATGTCTCATCAAATTCGCCTTCAATCATATAATCGGCAAGAATTGTGTTTTCGCCTTTAATTAAAATAATGTCTTTCTTTATTTTTAATGCAATGTCTTGTCCGTGTTTAAGAAAACGACCTTTTCTTTCCATGGAAAGTCTTACAAGATTCTTTTCTTTCTTTATTACAGCTTCATAGGGCTCCTTCACAAAATCACCCGGTTCAAAGTAGCTGCTTTTGTAAAAACTATCAAATTCAACATCTTTTCCCATTACATGATCAATAAAGGAAGCTCTTCTGTACCAGTCATAATGGAGGTACTTACTGAGACCTTCTTCCTTGGCAATCACCATATCATGAATTGTCTTTGTCCCATCGGCAACATCAGCAGATACAGCTGCTTTTATCTTATCGTGATAACCCTCGTATCTTCTCTGAAGCGTTGCCATTATATTTACCGAAGAAGGCTTGTAATCAAGCTCATACATGACACCGCCCTCTTTAAGAAAAAAACAGGCTTTTATATCGTTATTATCAAGTATTGCCTCATCATAACCATCTATATTTATATCTTTCAATACACCTTCAGCAAAGGGTTTTTTAAGCTCCAGCAGTTTCTCAGCCTCAATAAGATGCTCGTACACCGATGCGCGCAGATGGGGAAGGTACAGACCGCCGAATACTCCATGCCAGTAGCTGTCGTTGCTCTGTCCCATGAAAACATGTCTTCGGGCTTCTTCATTCTGCCCAACTTTTTGCGTAACATCGAGCATCTTTTTGTGCATATCGTTGCTCTCATCGTATTTTATGAGAAAATACTTAAAATAGCCGCCCTTTAAAAAATCTCTGTAGTTGTCTTCTGCGCAGTTTATACAGGCATCGTATTTTCCGGATTGACATGCAGGGAGGCACCACTCTGCCATCTCTTTATAGGAATTACAGTTTAGATATATACGTCCCTTAGGAGGATTATCAGACATGTATTTACTGAATGTAGTTGTTTTCAGCCATGCCTTATTTTTCTGAAGGTATGCAAAAAACGTTCTGAGCCAGCCTTTAGTATAAACATGGTCATATGTTCCAGGCCAAAGACCGAATTTCTCACCGTCATCTCCAAAAACTGTCAGATCCCCTCCCCTTTTCTCAACGCCTTTGAAATATAGATCGATATCTTCAATCGGTTTAAAGGGGATTGTATATCTCAAGGATTCCAGCCCCGGGAAAATAAACAGCTTCTTTCCTTCATATTCAGTAATAAAATAACCGAAGAGGTCTTCATCTGCAACACCGACAGACTTGAAATGGTTATCATCAACAAGGGTGTAATGGATACCGGCCTTGTTTATGATTTTCGGCATATAAGGCTCATAGACCCTTTCGGCAAGCCACATCCCTTTCGGCCTGTTTCCAAAAATACTTTCAGCATAATCCATATGCATTTTAATTTGAGAAATCCCATCGTCTTCCGACAGGAATGACAGTATGGGCTCATACATACCGCCGGAAAGAATCTCAATCCGCCCTTTTTTTACAAGTCTTTTCAATAATTTGATGTAATCAGGTTTATTCTGATTCAACCACATCAAGAGGTAACCCGAAAAATGGAGGTTTATTTTGATGTCCGTAAATTCATCCATTACTTCGAAGAAAGGTTTATAAGCCTTTTCATAAGCCTCTTCGAGGATAAAATCCATATTTCCGACTGGTTGATGATTATGAATACAAATGATTAGATGCATGTGCATCCTTTTAAATAAAATGGCGGGGACGACGAACTCGCGGCCTCCGGCGTGACAGGCCGGCGTTATAACCAACTTAACTACATCCCCGCTTAAATGGTAGGCGGAACAGGTTTTGAACCTGCGACCCCCGGCTTGTAAGGCCGATGCTCTCCCGCTGAGCTATCCGCCCATGTTCGGTTAATATAGCAGGTTCATTTTTAAATGTCAAACTGTTCAAAGTCAAAATCCCGTAATGAGAAAGAAAAATGAGAGGTAATAGAACATATTGTCAAATTCATATCTCACAATTTCATTTCTTTAATTTTCGGTTTTTCAGGCTATCTCAGCCTCTTCTTCGTATATGAAAATCGGACGTTCCCTGTTTATAATTACATCTTCACTTAAAACGCACTCTTTAACATTGGGGAGTTCGGGTATCTCATACATTACGTCCAGCATAGTCTTTTCCATGATTGAGCGCAAACCTCTGGCGCCGGTTTTTTTCTTCATGGCCTCTTTTGCGATTGCTCTGATAGCCCCCTCTGTAAAAGTAAGCTTTACGTTCTCCAGTTCAAAAAGTTTTTTATACTGCTTAATAATAGCGTTTCTCGGCCTTTTCAAAATCTCTACAAGCACATCTTCGGTCAGTTCGTCAAGCGTAGCTATTATAGGAAGTCTTCCTATAAACTCCGGGATAAGCCCGTATTTCAAAAGGTCTTCCGGCTGGATTTCCTTAATCAGTTCTGAGTATCTTTTATCGCGTCCGCCCTCTACATCAACTCCAAAGCCAATTCCTTTTTTCCCGATTCTGTTTGCAATAATCGAATCTACACCGTTAAAAGCGCCGCCGCATATGAAAAGTATATTTGATGTATCTACCTTAATGTATTCCTGCTGAGGATGTTTCCTGCCGCCCTTTGGCGGTATATTCGCAACTGTACCCTCTATAATCTTTAAAAGCGCCTGCTGAACGCCCTCTCCCGATACGTCTCTCGTTATCGACGGACTATCCGTTTTTCTTGAAATTTTATCTATCTCGTCTATATAGACAATGCCTTTTTCTGCCTTTTCCACATTATAATCTGCAGCCTGAAGAAGATACAGTATTATGTTTTCTACATCTTCACCAACATATCCGGCCTCGGTAAGCGTAGTTGCATCTGCTATTGTAAACGGGACATGAAGGACCCTTGCAAGTGTCTGCGCCAGCAAGGTTTTGCCGGAACCCGTTGGTCCGATCATGAGAATGTTGCTCTTCTGAATCTCAACCTCATCAAAGCTGAGCTTGGATTCTATCCTCTTGTAATGATTGTATACAGCTACAGAAAGGGTCTTTTTTGCATAATCCTGTCCGATAACATATTCATCGAGAAGTTTTCTGATCTCATGCGGTTTCGGTATGGATGTTTTTATGTAATCAAATCTTTCTTTTTTTACCTCTTCCTGTATAATCTCATTGCATAATCCTATACATTCATCACAAATGTATACCATGGGTCCTGCGATAAGTTTTTTTACTTCATCCTGACTTTTACCACAAAATGAACAGTACAATTTCATTGCCCTGCCATTAGGTTTTTTAATCATTGTCATCGTCTTTTCTCCACAATTTCATCAATAATACCATATTCTTTAGCCTGCTCGGGGTTCATATAAAAATCCCTTTCTGTATCAAGGGCAATTTTTTCAATAGGTTGATCAGTGTGCTCCGTAAAAATCTTGTTGATCTCTTCACGCATCCTTAAAATCTCTTTTGCCTGAATGTTAATATCTGTCGCCTGCCCTTGCACGCCGCCGAGCGGCTGATGAATAAGGATTCTCGAATGAGGCAGGGCATATCGTTTGCCTTTTGCTCCACCCGTAAGGAGAACTGCGCCCATACTTGCCGCCTGGCCTAAACACATTGTTACAATAGGAGATTTCACATACTGCATCGTATCATATATGGCAAGACCGCTGGTAATATGCCCGCCGGGAGAATTAATATATAGATATATGTCCTTTGAAGGATCTTCAGATTCAAGGTAAAGGAGCTGCGCAATAACAATATTGGCTACATTATCATCAATAGCTGTCCCGAGAAAAACAATCCTTTCTTTAAGGAGTTTTGAATATATATCGTAAGCCCTTTCACCCCTTCCATCCTTCTCTATGACAATTGGTACAAGGTTCATACCTTCTCCTTAATGACAGCGTTTTCTCTCAAAAAATTAACTGTCTTTTCCTGTACAATGCTGCCCTCTACATAACCCATAAGTCCGTTCTTTTCATAAAAGCTTTTCACATCATCATAAGACCTTTTCGTTTCGTCGGCAAGTTTTTTCATCTTTTCGTATACTTCGTTTTCTTCCAGTTTTATCCCTTCTTTTTCTGCTATCTTCGAAAGTACAAAGTCTGCTTTAATCCTTTCCTCAGCCTTTTTTTCAAAATCTATTCTGATATTTTTTTCAAACTGCTGGAGATCTTCAGCAGAAAATTTATTTACGTCAAAGCGTGATAACGCATCACTCATCATACCCTCTATGCGTTTTTCGCGAAGTCTCTCCGGAACGGGGATATCGGCACCATTAATCAAAGTCTCAATTATTCTCTGTGATATAAACTGATTCCTCGAATTCTCTTTCTCCTTTTTAATCTCTTCCCTCAAACCTTCTCTGGCCTTTTCCATATTTTCAAAATTAATGTCTTTTGCAAATTCATCGTTTATCTCAGGGAGTTTCTTCTCGCGAATCTCCTTTATCATCACTTTAAATAGAATCGTCTTTTTTGCAATATCCTTATTCGGGTAATCCTCCGGAAAATCTACGCTTATATCTTTCTCTTCACCGGATTTCATACCGAAAACCCCGTTTTCAAACTCAGGCATTGATTGGGGAGAACCGAGTTCCATAGGGTAGCCTTCAGTAATGATATCTTTTACAGGCTTCCCGTTCATATACCCCTGATACTTAATAATAACAAAATCGCCTTTTTGTGCCACTGCATCAGGCTCCTTTATTGACATCTGTGCATGCATTTCTCTTAAACTATTCAACCTTTTTTCAACATCTTCATCCGTTACCTCAATAGCATCAACCTCAACCTCAACACCTTTATAAACGGGTATCTCTATTTCGGGCATAACTTCACATTCAAGTGTATAGCCATAACGTCCGTCTTCTTCGATAAAATCCACTATGGGTTCAGTAATCGGTTCAATCTTTGCCTCAGAAATGGCATCTGCCATTGAAACTTCTAAAAGTCTCTTTTTTACTTCATCATCGATATAGTCCTTGTAATAGGTTGTCAGAATTGACTTTGGAACCTTTCCGGGTCTGAAACCTTTTATCTTGGCATGCTTTTTCAGTTCTTCATATACCCCTTCCCTCGTCTCCGCAAACTTCTCTTCGGGAAATACGACCTCAACCTTTTTCTTTACACGATCAATTTCTACCACTTCTACTTTCATCCAAATCCTCCATTGTCAGATTATGTATTATAAACACAACTTCCCAAATTATCAAGATATTTCGGGGCATGGCGCCAGCTTCAGGCAACAGCCTTAGATGTAAACTCAATCTTGTTTCTAAATATATGCCGTATAAAATACGCTTAAGTATCATTCAAATCTGATATACTGTAGCAGCCGACATGTTACAAAAAGGACATTCAACAACACCAGTCTGGAATTCCCTCAAACAGCCTTTTTTCAGGATGCTTTGGATTACCAATGTGGTATCGCTGATAGGAACGTGGATGCATGAGGTCGGAGCTTCCTGGCTTATGACAACAATTGCGCCCTCTCCTTTTATGGTTGCTATGGTTCAAACAGCCACTACTTTGCCCTTTTTTTTGCTTTCCCTCCCTGCCGGCGCACTGGCTGATATTTTTGACAGGCGGCGCCTTCTTATTATTGCCCAGATATGGATGCTTTGTGTGTCTGTATGTCTGGGTATAACAACGGTTTTTGGTTTAACAACACCCTTAATTTTACTTTTCTTTACTTTTTTTCTCTCTTTGGGTGCTGCAATAAATGCCCCTGCCTGGCAAGCTATAATCCCGGAAATTGTCCATCGTGATGATTTGCCTTCAGCCATCACCCTTACGTCAGCCGGATTTAATATAGCAAGAGTCGCAGGCCCTACTCTTGGCGGCATTGTAATAGCAGCTATCGGCACAGGCGCAACTTTTCTTTTAAACGGCGCATCTTTTCTCGGGGTAATCATTGTTCTGAAAGGTTGGAAAAGAGAGTACAAAAAAAATACACTTCCCGAAGAACGTTTGATCGGCGCCATAAAGACCGGGATAAGATATGTGAGAAATGCACCTCAGGTACGGGCTGTTTTAATCCATTCTATATTCTTTTCTATTTTCAGCAGTTCTCTCTGGGCATTTCTGCCGATTATAGCTCGGAAAGACCTTGGATTGAGTTCATTGGGTTATGGAATTCTGATGGGGCTTTTCGGTATAGGCGGACTTTCAGGTGCAGCTCTTCTAAATTTGCTGAGAAATAAAATTTCTTTGAATCTACTTGTATTGACGGCTAAAATCATTTTTGCACTGGCCATAATTTCACTCGCTTATGTCAAATCGTTTATATTGCTCGGTATAACCATGGCAGCAGGCGGCATAACCTGGCTGATACTGCTTTCAGTTTTCAATACGGTTGTACAATCCGTAATACCATCCTGGGTACGGGGACGGGTCTTGTCTGTATATCTGCTTATCTTCTTTGGAGGGATGGCAACCGGGAGCGCTCTATGCGGATCAATGGCAACCATAGGAGGCATACCCTGGGCACTCACCATCATATCGTTATGCCTTATTATCAGCGCCATTTTTACCTTGCGGTTCAAACTCACGAGCGGAGAAGGTCTGGATCTCACCCCATCCCAGCATTGGCCTGTACTGACTGTCTCCAATGAACCGGAAACCGACGAGGGGCCGGTGCTTATTATTGTGGAATATTGTGTTGAACCTTCACAGTCAAAGGAGTTCATACAGGCAATGAAAGCATTAAAGACAATACGCCGGAGAGACGGTGCAATAAAGTGGAACCTCTTTCACGAAATAGCAAACCCAAAAAATTATACTGAATCCTTTATCGTTGAATCATGGGGAGAGCATATGCGGCAGCATGAACGTATGACTGTATCAGACCATGCGATATGGAATCTCGCCAGATCCTTTCATGCTGGTTCTGAACCCCAAATCGTCAAACATTTCATCGCAGAGGACATTACGGATTGAAATGCGCCCTTTCCGTCCTTATTGGGACAACTCCTCTTTCACAATTCGAGCATATGGCCTTTTAGCTTTGATCGTGAATTATGTTTTGAAATCAAGTATTTTCATGGGTCTTGAGAATCGTCAGAAGTAAGAATCTAAAGGGCATAAAATATCCTGTCATAATATTATAATAAATGTCGTACTTATCCTACACAACATGTCGTACTTATCCTACATACAAAAAATTAAATTTGTCATACTTTGTTAAAGTAAGTATGAAAAAACCAAACTATCCGCGAGGACGGGATGGAAAGCTAAAGGGTCTCGGTAGAGATATTTTTGCGTTCTCACGAGAAGACAGCCGGCTGCCGAAGATGTGCTGCAGGCTATGGTGCAGCGCTATTTTTTCGACAGTCGAAAGAGCAATAATATTCCATTAAGGAGGATATCATAATGAAAACCGTATCGAGAAGCATTAAGACAGCGCGGAGCGCTTGGGTACTCACCTTTGCAATCATTTTTGTCATCCTTTTCTCCCTGGGACAGGGTGCCTCTGCCGCAACTATCAATACATATGACAACTTTTGGAAAGGGTACATCGATACTGACAAGTGGATGCCGGGCGGCACTACCAACTATCTCAGCGTCCGGCCAAGCATTTTGAACTCCCCGTCGAACTATGTGCTCCATGCGGAAGGATACGGAACCGCTAACTATGACCGCGCCAGGCTCGTGACAAAGAACACCTTTTCAGGCTACTTCGGGGCCGGCTTGACCTTCTTCAACTTTGAACATTCCGGGAATTTTGCCTCAGGGGGCACGAATCCGCCTCCTTCAATCACTCTGGCCATTGGTGACTGGGTGGGCGGCGTTGCGTCCAATCCCTATTTCCTCATTTCCCGGGCCGTAAACCCCTCAGGTCAAGACATCATAGGATGGAAAGAATATAGCGCAAATGGTTTGTCAGTCCTTGGCAAGGGCGGCGGCAGTTATATGGGTACCTCGGGCGGACTGGAACTCAACTACAAACCTGACCCTGACCCTGACAAGACGGAATTACAGTTGGGCTACTTTGCTTCTACCGACACCAGCACGTGGAGTGACCTTACTCCCGTGACGATTATGACCTTTACCGGTGTGCATTTTAACGGCGACCCGCGCCTCCTGATCTCTTTTGCTCCGGGAGGATTAGCGGAAGGATTAGACCCATCATTCACAAGTGTCGATGTGGGCGGGCTCTACTATGCCACGCTTGTTGATTCCCACCCCGTGCCCCTGCCATCCGGCCTTCTGCTTCTCGCCCCCGGCCTTGCAGGTATTGCAGCAATAAGGAGAAGATTCACAAAGTAATCATAAACGATCAATCATCGAGGCAGGGTCAATTCAGCCCTGCCTTTTTTGTTCATCTGATCTTCCCTTTTCTCAACTTTAAATTCCCTGTCGAACAAGCTCCTCTTTGAGTATTTTTAGCTCTTTTCTCTCGGTCGGTCTGCGGCATGTTCGGGGATATTGATCTGCGGCGTTCTGCTTCGCCTTGCGATCCTCCGACGTACGTTCAGTACGTCTGCGGCCTGCAAATCTCACAGCCCATCCACATCTGCAACATCCCCGACATGCCGCAACCCACTCAACCCGGATTCACATATACGATTATGTGAATCCGGAATAAACAAGGGGGCAAATTTTTCCATCTTCAATTTGTTGCTCTCCCTCCCCCTGTTTTCTCTTTGTAAAAGCTTGTATATATTCATTCTGTGAACCAATTTTTCATGCAACTATTGACAATACCTATTATAATACCCAAGCCTTGAGGAAAAACTACAAATGCATTTGTCTCTCACAGGGATCACAGGGAAAGGCCGGATAAAAGTTTTTGAATATTTTGTATTTTTTTGTAAAAATATTCTTGAAAATAATATTTGATATAGTGTATCTATTACAATACATGTTTATAAATTAAAGCACATCTTTGTAAGTACATCTTTTGTCGGGGCATCTTAAGTTAAATCATAAAAAAGCAGTGAACAGTGAATAGTATTTAGTGAATAGTAAAAAATGGAAGATAAGATTAAAAATTTCAAGGATTTGAAGATATGGCAAACTAGTAGATTTGAAGATATGGCAAACTAGTATGGAATTAGCAAAGGTTATTTATCAAGAAACAGATTCTTTTCCTGCAAAAGAGACTTACGGAATAATAAGTCAGATGCGGAGATCTGCTGTGTCAGTAACTTCAAACATAGCCGAAGGTTTCATGAGAAGGTATAATAAGGAATATAAACAGTTTTTGTATATAGCACTCGGGTCATTAGCAGAGCTGGAAACTCAGGTGCTGCTTTCTGAGGAATTGGGTTTTTTGAAGAAAGATAAAAACAGGGATATTCAAGCTGATATTAACGCAATAAATAAAATGATTACTGGATTAATAAAATGTCTTTAACTATGTCCCGCATTAAGCGGGATTAAACCGTACACT